>NZ_URDP01000008.1 GCF_900546705.1 uncultured Oscillibacter sp.
ACTTCCAGCATGATCACTTTAAAACCCGCATGATACAGACGTAGCGCCACACCACCGCAAAATTGCCCGGGTGCTCAACGCCCTGATGCTGGTCGCCCTGGTGTGCAACCTCATCATTTTGTACCTGGTGCCCGTGGCGGTGGTGTCGCTGGAGCTGTCGGACGGGTACGGACTGCTGGGGGGCGTGGCCTCCTACCTGGGAGACTTTCTCCGCCCCGGCCAGGACAGCCCCCTGACCGCCGGTGCCGCCGCCAGCCTCCTGGCCTGGCTGTGGTGCTGGAAGAGCCCCAAGGCGTCCGTGCTGACGCTGTTTCTGGTGATCTCCGGCATCTGCACGGCCGTCATTCTCTGGCAGGGGCGGCGGGTGCTGGGGACCATTCTGCGGGGTACCCCCTTCTCCGCGGAAAACGCCGTTTCCCTGCGCCGGTCGGCGGTGTGCTGCTTCCTGATCGCCGGAGCGGCGGCGGTGCGGGTGGTGTGGAGCGTCTGGTTTTACCGCTCCCTTTTCCCCCTGGTCACCTACAATGCCCTTTTCGTCCCTCTCTTCGCCATGGCGGGGCTTTTGTGCCTGGTCATGTCGGCCCTGTTCCGGCAGGCCGCCGAAATGAAGGCGGAAAACGACCTGACGATCTGAGGTGGACCATGGCGATTGTGGTGAATCTGGACGTGATGCTGGCCCGGCGGAAAATGACCCTCTCCCAGCTTTCGGAGAAGGTGGACATCACCCTGGCCAACCTCTCCATTTTGAAAAACAGCAAGGCCAAGGCCATCCGCTTTTCCACCCTGGAGGCCATCTGCGATGCCCTGGAGTGCCAGCCCGGAGACCTGCTGGAGTACGTGCCGGAGGAGAAAAAGGTTCCCTGAAGGCCGGTCCTGTCAACGTGCCGCTGTCCTTACTTGACGGACAGCTTTGAAAAGGAGAACTGCATATGTCTCAATTTGAACAAGCCCTGCCGCCGGGAGGGCCGGCGAAGCCTACCCAAAATCCGTCCTCCCCCGTCTGCGTGACGGGCCGGGAGCGGCTGCTGCTGCCCCTGACCTACCTGTGGTGTTTCCTTGCAGAGGACACCATCCTCTGGGCCTGGCCCCATGGCCTGGGCGTCTTTGCCACGGTGCTGGGCTGGTACGGCCTGCTGGCCCTGACCCTGGGCCCCACCCCCTTCCGGAGCCGGAACCACCTGTTGCTGCTGGGGATGAACCTGGCCCTGGGACTCACTTTTGCCATCGGCTCCAACCTGTACTTCCGGCTGTGGAATTTCCTGGCCCTGCTGGTGCTCCTGCCCCTCCACGCCCTGTCCCTTGCCGGCTGCTGCCGCCTGCCCTGGTGGCGAATCAGTATGCTGGGCGAGCGGTTTTTGCTGCTGATCTGGGGGCTGTTCAGCCATCTGGGCGCATCCGGCGCCGCTCTGGTGCCCCCCAAGGAGCACCGCTCCCGCCGCCTGGGCGCCGCGGCGGCCGGCGCGGTCACGGCGCTGGCGCTGGTGGCGGTGCTGATGCCGGTGCTCTCCTCCGCCGACGCGCTGTTCTATGCCGCCACAGCCCAGCTGCGTGCTTTCGTCTCCTCGCACCTGAGCGAGACGCTGTGGAAGCTGGTGCTGGCCCTGGCGGCCCTCCCCTTTGTGTTCAGTCTGCTCTACTCCCTGGCTCACCCCACGCCCCTCAAAGCATCCCCGTCCAAGCCCCTGACCGCCGATCCTCTGGCCCCCGCCCTGGTGCTGACAGCCCTGGATGCACTGTATCTGGCGTTTTTGGCGGTGCAGTCCGCCGGATTGTTCGGCGGGGCGGACTACCTGGCAAGCCGCGGTCTGTCCTACGCCCAGTGGGCCCGCAGCGGCTTTTTCCAGATGACCGGCGTTACCGTGGTAAACCTGACGGTGCTGCTGGCAGCCCTGGCCGTGAGCCGGCGGGGCGGCCGGATGTGGACGGCGGTACGGGTGCTGGGGGCCCTGCTGATTCTGGAGAGCTTCCTGCTTCTCTCTTCCGCCGCCTGGCGGATGGGGCTGTATATCGGCGCCTACGGCCTGTCCTTCAAGCGCTTTCTCACCGGCTGGGGTATGGGCATGATGGCCCTTTTCTTCCTGTGCGCCCTGTGGAAGCTGCACCGTCCCGACCGCCACTTCCTGCGCCGGGCGGTCCCCATCGCCCTGTGCGGGTGGCTGGTGCTCAATTGTATTCCCGTGGACTATCTGGTGGCCAAAAACCAGGTGGACCTCTACCTGGACGGGGAAAGCCCCACCCTCAGTGTCTTTTACCTGGCCGACTCCCTCTCCTACGACACCCTGGCCCAGCTGGAGCGGCTGGACGGAAGCGTCTCTGCATGGGACTACGAGTCCGTCACCGCCTCCTCCGAGGACGAGTCCCTGGACGCCCTGATCGCCGGGCGGCGGGCTCAGGCCAGGGCCGACTGTGCCGACTGGCGCAGCTGGTCCCTCTCCGCCTTCCTTGCCGGAGGCGGCGCATGAATGCCCGGCAGCTGCGCGCCCAGGTCCGGAGCGCTCTGGGTCTGGTGGCGCTGGGCGCCGCGGCGCTGACCGTCAGCGCGCTGGCATCGTTTCTGCTGCTGGCCGGCGGCAGCCTCCGCCCGCTGCTGGAGCGCCGGGACTATACCGCCGTGGTGGAGCTGAACTGGAACCTCTCCCTGCCGGAGAGCAGTGAATCGGTCTATGAGGCGGACTCCGGCCCCAGCTTCCACGGGGACGGGGAGCGGTACCATGTGCTCCAATACGCCGTGGACAGCGGCATCGAATCGGCCCTTTCCTGGCAGGCCCCGCCGGCGGACAGGACCATGGCAGAGACAATGGAAGCACTGATGGACGATCTGAACATTCCCCAACGGCTGCGGCCGGACCTGGACCAGTGCCGCTGGTACACCGCCGCCGATCCGTCGGATGACCGCAACCGCCTGTATTTGCTGTTTGATTTCTCCACGCTGGAGCTGTATATTCTGGAGTCCTTTTTCTGATGAAAAAAGAGCGCCCGCCGGAGCGGACGCTCTTTTGATGTACTTACAGCCGGTAGCCCAGCAGGCGGGAGATGTTGGAGGCCGTCTGCCGCACCTCCCGGATCATGTCCTCCTGGTCCTGGCGCATGCGGTAGTCGGGGCCGGAGATACTCACCGCCGCCGTGACCCGGCGGTTCATGTCGTAGACCGGCGCCGCCACGCAGATCAATCCCGTCTCGATCTCTCCCACGTCCATGGCGTAGCCGTTGAGCCGGGCCTGCACCAGCTCGTCCCGCAGGCGGTCCGGGTCGGTGATGGTCCGGTCGGTGAGGGGCTTTGCCTTGCGGCGCATCCACTCGCAGTAGTCGTCGATGAAGGCGGCGTCCTGGCACGAGAGCATCACCTTGCCGCTGCTGGTGGCGTAGGCCGGGGCCCGTCCGCCGATCTGGGTGTTGCAGACGATGGACCGGTGGGTCTCCACCTTGTCCAGATAGAAAATATCCCGCTCCAGCAGCACGCTGAGGTTGATGGTCTCCTGGACCGTGTCGCTCAGGTGCTCCAGCTCCGGCCGGGCCACCCGCCGAAGATCCGACTGTCCCAGGATGGCGCTGGCCAGCAGCATCAGCCGCGGTCCCACCCGGTAGCTCTTGCGCACCGGGTCCTGTACCAGGTACTGCCGGTCCGCCAGGGTGGACACCTGCCGGAACACGGTGGTAGAGGGCATGTCCAGATGCTCCACCAGCTCCTTGAGAGTCCACTCCGTCTCCCGGTCCATAAAGCACTCCAGGATCTGCAGTGCCCGAAGAATGCTGGATACCTGCTCTTTTGCCATGGTCGTCTCCTCCTCTTCCGCATAAACCGCCTATGGAAAACAGCCGCTTGACAAAGCGGCCGTCAATGCCTATGGTAAGAGTATAGCACAGGCGGCCGCGCTTGTGAATGCTTTTCACTGCATTTTCGGAATTTCATTCCATAATACGGAAATTTTGCCTGCGTGCTCCGCAGGCCAGGAGGCTTCTTTATGTGCAAGGCAATTTCTCTGACACACCAGCAGGTCATGGACATCATCCCCCACCGGGACCCCATGCTGCTCATTGACGAGGCCCGGGAGCTGGTGCCCGGCGAGTCTATCACGGCCACCTTCTGGGTGGACCCGGCCCGGGATATCTTCCGGGGCCACTTCCCCGGTGACCCGGTGCTGCCCGGGGTGTACACGGTGGAGGCCACGGCCCAGGCAACAGACCTGGTGCTCATGACCAAGCCCGTCTACGCCGGCAAGACCCCCCTGTTCCTGGGCATCAACAATGTGCGCTTCCGGCGCAAGATCCTCCCCGGGGACACCATGGAGATCCACGCCCAGCTGCTCAGCGAGCGGCCGGAGAAGGCCATTGCCACCTGCCGCTGCACGGTGTATGTGGCGGGCGAGCTGGCGGCGGAGACGGAAGTCACCATCGCCATGCGATAATCTTTCAAACAGCGCAGGACCGGAGATATAGGATACATCTCCGGTCCTGCGCTGTTTTACTTTATCTTGCTTTTACAGCAACCCACAATTGGCAGGTATACCGCTGGTCCCGAACATCACGCGCATCGGCCGGTGCATTACTGTAGCTTTCAATCCACAAACCATCCGCACAGACATAACCACTTTCAGGCAGCCATTGGGAAAACACCTCCCGGCTGAGAACCTGAATAGCCTGGGGAACGGGACCGGCACAGGGGAATACGGCCCAGGTATAAGCTGGGATCGTCCGGAGGACACAGCCCTCCGGAACTGCTCCGGCAGCATCCCAGTCGTCTGCAATCAGGTATCGGAGGCAGCCGCCGTCCGTCTGCGGCTCCGTCTGGCAAATGCCGTACATGCCCCGCAGCGTCCCCGGATCTCCATGGAACAGTTCATCCCAAAAGGCAGGAATCTGCTCCGGTGCAGCATCCATGGGAAAAAGACGCTCTCTGCCCAGTACGGTAAACGCATCCTTATGCTGAATCCTGACTTCCATTTTCCCACCTCTTCGGCAGCCAACCCCGGACAGCTTAGATCCGTGCCACGCCGGAGTCGTGGGCGGCCCGGCACACAGCCTCCGCCACGGCGGTCTTGACCCGGGGATCGAACGCCGCGGGGATGATGTTCTCGGCGTTGAGCTCGGCATCGGGGATGAGGCCCGCAATGGCCTTGGCGGCCGCCAGCTTCATCTCGTCGTTGATATCGCTGGCCCGGGCGTCCAGAGCGCCCCGGAACACACCGGGGAACACCAGCACGTTGTTGATCTGGTTGGGATAGTCGCTGCGTCCGGTGGACACCACCGCCGCGCCGCCGGCCTTGGCGTCGTCGGGATAGATCTCAGGGACGGGGTTGGCGCAGGCAAAGATGACGGCGTCCCTGGCCATGGTCTTGACCATCTCCGTGGTGACCACGTTGGGGGCGGACACGCCGATGAACACGTCGGCGCCCACCAGCACGTCCGCCAGGGAACCGGCCTTCTTTTCCAGGTTGGTCACCTGGGCGATCTCCTCCTTGATCCAGTTCATGCCCTCGGCACGGCCGGCGTACAGCGCGCCCCGACGGTCGCACAGCGTCACGTGCTTGGCGCCTGCGGTCAGCAGCAGCCGGGTGATGGAGATGGCGGCGGCGCCGGCGCCGTTGATAACGATCTTCACGTCCTCCAGCTGCTTGCCCACCACCTTGAGGGCGTTCCAAAGGCCCGCCAGGGTGATGATGGCGGTGCCGTGCTGGTCGTCGTGGAAGATGGGGATGTCACACTTTTCCTTCAGCTTGCGCTCGATCTCAAAGCAACGGGGAGCGGCGATGTCCTCCAGGTTCACGCCGCCGAAGGAGCCGGAGAGCAGATAGACGGTGTTGACGATGTCGTCCACGTCGTGGCTCTTGACGCACAGGGGGATGGCGTCCACATCGCCGAAGGCCTTGAACAGCACGCACTTGCCCTCCATGACGGGCATGCCGGCCTCGGGGCCGATGTCGCCTAGGCCCAGCACGGCGGAGCCGTCGGTGACCACCGCCACCGTGTTCCACCGGCGGGTGAGCTCATAGCTCTTGGAAATGTCCTTCTGGATCTCCAAGCAGGGCTGGGCCACGCCGGGGGTATAGGCCAGGGCCAGCGCCTCCTTGGAGTCCACGGCCGCCCGGGGCGTCATCTCCAGCTTGCCCTTCCACTCATAGTGCAGCCGCAGGGATTCTTTTGCGTAATCCATGGTCGATCTCTCCTTTATGTTTCTTTCTGTATGGATTGGTATGGCCCCAGGGGGCCATCGGTTGAACAGGTTATGTCTCCAGGTCGCCGGTCCAGGGCAGCGTGGAGCCGCCGTAGGGCATGACCAGCACGGTGGCGCCGCTGCCGCAGCGCTTTGCCGCGGCGTCGTAGGCCTCCTGGACCGTGTGGAACGGCGTCATGAAGAGGCTGCGGACCAGGTCGTCATTCAGGTCGCTGACGAGATAAATGTCCGCCTGCTCCAGTACCAGGGCGATGGCAGCCGCCTTGTGGCCGCCCAGCCGGAACTCCTTTTGGATGCGGTCGATGAGGGACCGGGGCGTGGGCGCCTGGGTGAGCCACTCCTCAAATACCTTCTCCCCCAGGCCCTCCCGGCACGAGCCGATGAGCACCACCACGCCGCCGGGCTTCACGGCGTGCTTGGCGTTGTCCAGGGCTTTCTGGGTCTGGTAGAGGTTCAGGTCCTTGGGAGCGCCCCCCTGGCTGACCAGCACGATATCCGCCCGCTGGGGCAGCTCCTTGCGGTAGAGAGTGTCCAAAAAGGCGCAGCCGGCCCGGTGGGCCTTCGTCACGTCGCCGGCCACCGCCCGGATGATCTCCTTGTGGGCGTCCAGCACCACGTTGACGATGAAGTCCACCCCCACCATGGCGGCGGCCTCCTCGATGTCCTCCCGGACGGGATTGCCGGTGAGCTTCCCGGCGCAGGCCGTCGGCTCCACCATGCGGCAGTGGTTGGCCTGGATGGCGTCCCGGGTGGAGACGCCGGGCATGATGGCCTTGGCGCCGCCGGAGTAGCCGGCAAAGTAGTGGTATTCGATGTTGCCCAGGCAGATGCGCCGGTCCGCCTGCGCCACCCGGCGGTCGATGTCCACCGGGGTGCCCCGGGAGGTGGTCCCCACATGGACGCAGTCGCTTATATCCAGATCCACGCAGCGGATCTCCCGCCAGGCCCGCTCTCCGGCCAGATGACGCTGCTCCTCGGGGGTGTGGGTGCGGTGGCTGCCCAGGGCAAACACCAGCGTGATGTCCTCCGGCCGCACGCCTGCATCGTACAGCTCCTCCAGCACCGGCGGCAGCACCACCCAGGTGGGCATGGGACGGGTGATGTCGCTGGTGACAATGGCCACCTTCTCCCCGGGCTGGACGATCTGCCGCAGCCGCGGCGTCCCGATGGGCTCTGCCAACGCCCGGCGGACCTCCGCCTGGCCTGTCAGCCCCACCGGCACGTCGTTGGGTTCCAGCACGCCCAGCAGCGACGCGTCGGGGACCTCCACCGTCTGGGTCCGCTCTCCGATCTTCAACGAAAGTTCCATGGTACTTCCTCCCTTATGTCATATAAATTGTAAAATCCTCCAGGTTCCTTGTCAAATATAGTTTTTCTTGATTTATATCAATATTTTTTATATTATCAAAGAAACGCTTTGAATTTGGAGGATTTGCCTATGAAATTGCAGCAGCTTCGGTATTTCACCGCCACCTGCCAGCTGGGCAGTCTCTCCCGGGCGGCGGAATCCCTCCACGTGTCCCAGCCGTCGGTATCCATGGCCATCCGGGAGCTGGAGCGGGAGTTCGGCGTAAATCTGATCGCCCGCCGCTACCAGGGCTTCACGCTGACGGAGGAGGGCGCCGCCCTGTGGGAGATGGCCCAGAGTCTGCTGCGCCACGCCGACCACGTGTGTGCCCAGATGCAGGCCCTGGGCCAGCGGCGCCGGCCGGTGCGGCTGGGAATGCCGCCCATGATCGGCACGGTACTGCTGCCCCGGCTGTACCGGGAGATGGCCAGGAGCTGCCCGGAGCTGCTGCTGGAGACGGAGGAGCTGGGCACCAAGACGCTGCTCCACGACCTGCGGGAAAACGCCCTGGATCTGGCCTTTGTCACCCACCGCCAGCCGCTGGCGCCGGAGTTCGGCGCAGCGCCGGTCACCACGCTGGAGATTCTCTGGTGCGCCCGTCCCGACCATCCCCTGGCCCGGCAGAGCCGGGTGTCCGCCGCGGATCTGGAGCAGGAGCCCCTGGTGCTGTTCCAAAGCGGCTTTTCCCTGCGGGAGCTGGTGACCGAGGCCTTTGAGGAAGCCGGGGTGACGCCCCGGGTGCTCCACACCTCCGAGCAGCTCTCCACCGTGGAGAGCCTGATCCGCAGCGGCACGGCCAGCGGCTTTCTGCTCAGTCCCCTCACCGGCGGCGATCCGTCCATGGCCGCCGTGCCCCTGGACCCGCCCATCTGCGTGCAGGTGAGTCTGGTGTGGCGCCGCAGCCGCAAGCCCTTCCGGGACATGGCCCGGCTCATTGACCTGTGCCGCCGGACGGCCCTTTTTTGAATCCCGGAAAGAAAATGCCTCCGGCGAGAGCCGGAGGCATTTCTTGGTAGAAACTCTGTTTTTGCGCATGTACAAGCTCAGGTACCGATACCGAAGATGCCCATGGTCACGCCGTAGAGCATGATGGGGAACACCACCAGGGCAATGATCTTCAGTCCCAGGCCGCAGGTAACCAGATCCTTCATGGTGATCTCGCCGGTACCATAGGCAATGGCATTGGGGGGAGTGGCGGGAGGCAGCATAAATGCGAAGTTGCACGCGAGCATGGTAGCTACCATCATGGCGAAGGGGCTCACACCGATGGCCTCGCCCACGCCGGCCAGCACGGGGATGAAGGCGGCCACAACCACGGCGTTGGTGGTCAGCTCGGTCAGCAGAGCGGTGACGATGCCGACAACGATGCAGATAACCACGGCGTTCATGCCAGCCAGGCCGGAGAGCATGTTGGCAACCCAGCCGGCCACGCCGGCGTCCTTGAAGGCGTTGCCCATGACCATGGAGCCGCCCAGCAGGATGACCGCGTTCCAGGGGATGTCGTTGAAGCCGGTCTTCCAGTCGCACACATACTCGCCGTTCTTGTAGTCGGTGGGGATGGCCATGACCAGGAAGGCACCCAGCATAGCCACGGTCTCATCGGTGGCGAAGGGGAGCCACTTGCCCCAGACCAGAGAACGGGTGACCCACAGGACCACGCAGAAGGAGAACACGATGGCGGTCCACTTCTCGCCCTTGTTCATGGGGCCCAGCTCTTCATACTGCTTGCGGGCGATGGAGATGTCGATAGAGGGCATCTTGTCCACCTTGAAGAACTTCACCATGTAGATCCACATGAGGGGGACCAGCACGATGGTGAAGGGCAGGCCGATCTTCAGCCAGTCCAGGAAGTTGATCTCCACACCGATGGTGGACTGAATCAATCCGATGCCGGTGGGGTTGGTGGTCGTACCGATGGTGGTGGCCATGCCGCCGATGGTGGCAGCGTAGGGGATGCACAGCACCATGGCCTTGCGCAGGCCCTTGGCCTCCTCACCCAGGGTGCTGGCGATAGCCAGAGCCACAGGCAGCATCATAACGGTGGCGGCGGTGTTGGACATCCACATGGACACAAAGGCCACAGCCAGGATGAAGCCCAGAATCAGGGTCGTGGGCTTTTTGCCGATCTTAGAGACGATGCCCAGGCTGATGCGCTTGTGCAGTCCGTGCTTGACCATGGCGCCGGACATGAAGCCCACGCCAACCAGCAGGTAGCAGGTGGAATAGGCGTAGTGGGTGAACAGCTGGACGTCATTTTCTCCCTTGGCGCCCGTAATTCCCATCAAGGGGAACAAAAGAATCGGAAGCAGTGCCGTAAACGGAATCGGCATGGCCTCGGTGATCCAGAAGACCACCATCAGCACGGTCACCGCCAGCACCCGCTGGCCCACCACAGTCAGGCCCTCGGGCGTAGGCATGAAGCCGATGATCAGCATCAGCAAAATGCCCACGATGAATCCGATTTTGCGAATTTTGAATTTACCCATCGAATCTCCTCCTCGTATGATGTGGATCAGACGGTATTTTTCCCCCTCCATCCGATCCGTGGGTTTGCTCCACAGAGCTTCATCGCCAAGTTATTATAGCAAAATCCGTGCCAACTACACAAGAGAGCTCGTCGTTTTTTGTTGATTTTTTGTACAAACCGGATTTCAAAAAATCAGCCTCTTACACAAATCAACGAATCAAACGTCTTTTCTTCCCACCGGGTTATGTCATAATTTTACAGTTCATTTAGCGGTTTGTTTCCGGAAAATTCCGATTTTTTAACAGGAACGTTACACAGAAAATTTACATATTTTCATTGAAAATTCCAGAAAAAGTCGCAGTTTTTAAAAGAAATACCCCCTGCCTGACGGCAGAGGGTATTTCGTGTTTTGTAACGTGCCGGTTTCAAATGTTACATCCGCACCATTCCGGGGAACGGCTCAGGTGCCGATGCCGAACACGCCCATGGTAATGAAGTAGAGCACGATGGGGAACACCACCAGGGCGATGATCTTCAGTCCCAGGCCGCATTTCATCAGATCTTTCATGGTGATCTCGCCGGTGCCGTAGGCAATGGCATTGGGCGGCGTGCCCGGAGGCAGCATGAAAGCGAAGTTGCACGCCAGCATGCAGGCGATCATCATGGCGAAGGGACTCACGCCGATGGCCTCGCCCACGCCCGCCAGCACGGGGATGAAGGCGGCCACCACCACAGCGTTGGTGGTCAGCTCGGTCAGCAGAGCGGTGATGATGCCCACGATGATGACGATGAGCACGGAATTCATGCCCGCCAGGCCGGAGAGCTTCTCCGCCACCCAGCCGGCCACGCCGGCGTCCCGGAAGGCGTTGCCCATGACCATGGAGCCGCCCAGCAGGATCACGGCGTTCCAGGGGATGTCGTTGAAGCCGGTCTTCCAGTCGCACACGTACTCGCCGTTTTTATAGTCGGTGGGAATAATCATCACCAGGAAGGCGCCCAGCATGGCCACGGTCTCGTCGGTGGCAAAGGGCATCCAGTCGCCCCAGAGCACGGAGCGGGTGCACCAGAGGATGACGCAGATGATAAAGACAATGGCCGTCCACTTCTCGCCCTTTTTCATGGGGCCCAGCGCCTCATACTGCTGACGGGCAATGGAGATGTCGATGGAGGGCATCTTGTCCACCTTGAAGAACTTCACCATGTAGATCCACATGAGAGGAACCAGCACGATGGTGAAGGGCAGGCCGATCTTCAGCCAGTCCAAAAAGTCGATCTCGATGCCAATGGACTCTTTGATGAGGCCGATGCCGGTGGGGTTGGTGGTGGTGCCGATGACCGTAGCCATGCCGCCGATGGTGGCAGCGTAGGGGATGCACAGTACCATGGCCTTGCGCAGGCCCTTGGCCTCCTCCCCCATGGTGCTGGCGATGGCCAGGGCCACGGGCAGCATCATGACGGTGGCGGCGGTGTTGGACATCCACATGGACACGAAAGAAACTGCCAGAATGAAGCCCAGAATCAGCGTGGTGGGCTTTTTGCCGATTTTGGAGACGATGCCCAGGCTGATGCGCTTATGCAGTCCGTGCTTGACCATGGACCCGGACAAAAAGCCCACGCCTACCAGCAGGTAGCAGGTGGAATAGGCGTAGTGGGTGAACAGCTGCACGTCGTTTTGCCCCTTGGCGCCGGTGATGCCCA
The DNA here is from genome assembly GCF_900546705.1 of uncultured Oscillibacter sp. Classification (GTDB taxonomy): domain Bacteria; phylum Bacillota; class Clostridia; order Oscillospirales; family Oscillospiraceae; genus Oscillibacter. The sequence goes on from NZ_URDP01000008.1 coordinate 11,686, forward strand.
TGAGCGGGAACAGCAAAATGGGCAGCAGCGCCGTAAACGGGATGGGCATGGCCTCGGTGATCCAGAAAACCACCATCAGCACCGTTACTGCCAGTACCCGCTGGCCCACCAGGGTGAGCCCCTCGGGGGTGGGCATGAAGCCGATGATCAGCATCAGCAAAACGCCCACAAAGAAACCGATCTTTTGGACCTTTGTTTTACCCATGGATTCTCCTCCTCTATGTTTGCTTTGTAGTTTTCCGGCCGAATTTGTCAAACTATACAAGCACTTTCCATGCCAAACGGGTTGATTTTGTCGATATTTGCAGATCCTGAACGACCGGCAAACTGGTAAAAACGCCCTTTTAACGTCCCAGCTTCCTTCATTAACGGATTCTTGCGGAGGCGGTCTCCGGCGCTTCCCGGGGGAACGTTGCACCGTTGCGCTCTGTTGCAAAAAAAGTGGAGCGTGTGCAACAAGCACACGCTCCATGACCGTCAGCTGCGGCTGATCCCGTATTTTTTCATCTTCCGCCACAAGGTCTGGCGGCTGCACCCAAGGCTCTTGGCGGCCTCCTCCATGGAGCCCGGGTGGTTGCGCAGGGCCGCCGTCAGCGCCTTGCGCTCCTGGGACGCCTCGTCCCCGGGCCACTTGCGCTCCATGGGCGTGCCGCTGGTGCGCCGGCGCATGATCTCCGTCATGACGCTGTTGATCTCCGTGTCGTTTTGCAGCAGGATATGCACCCGCTCCGTGAAGTTCTGCAGCTCCCGGATATTGCCGTACCAGGCGTAGTCCTGCACCTGAGCCAGCATGTCCAAAAACCGCTTTTCCTGCTGGGATGAGACGGTGCCCCCGCAGAGCTTGCGGAAGTACTGCAGTCCCAGCACCCGCACGTCGTCGCCCCGGTCCCGCAGGGGCGGCAGCTCCAGGTCCAGCACGTTGAGCCGGTAGTAGAGGTCCTCCCGGAAGCGGCCCTCCATGGTCTCCTGGATCAGGTCCTTGTTGGTGGCGGTGATGATGCGCACGTCCACGGGAATGACCCGGTTGCCGCCCACCCGGCGCACCTCTTTCTCCTGGAGCACCCGCAGCAGCTCCACCTGGGTCTCCCGGGGGATTTCGCCGATCTCGTCAAGGAAGATGGTGCCGCCGTGGGCCAGCTCGAAAAGGCCCTCCCGGCCGCCTTTGGCGGCGCCGGTGAAGGCGCCGGCCTCGTAGCCGAACAGCTCGCTTTCCAGCAGGTTGTTGTTGACGGCGGCGCAGTTGATGGCCACAAAGGGACCGTCACGGCGGGAGCTGGCATTGTGGATGCTCTGGGCAAAAAGCTCCTTGCCGGTGCCCGTCTCCCCGTGAATGAGCACCGCCGCCTGGGAGGAGGCGTAGCTGCGGGCGATCTGAATGGTGTTGCGGATGGCCTTGGATTCTCCCACGATGTCGGAAAAGGAGTACTTGGCCACCAGGCCCTTTTCGTGGAGCTTGAGGCGGATCTTCTGCTCAGTGGACTGGAGCTGCTTGACGTCCTGGAACGTGGCCACCACGCCCCGGATCTGGTTGTCCACCACGATGGGGATGCGGTTGGTGTTGGCCATGGTCTTGCCGATCATCATCACCTGGTTGGTCTGGGTCTCACCGCTGCGCAGCACCTCCGGCAAAAGGGTGTTGGGCAGCACCTCGTCCACGGGCTTTCCAATGGAGTCGGCGGCCCGGCAGCCCATGATCCGCTCCGCCACCGGGTTGAGCACCTGCACCCGGCACTGGTCGTCGATGGACAAAATGGCGTCGTGGGTGAAGTTGAGCACCGCCTGGTACGTCTCCATCCGGGTCTGGATCACCTGCTGCTTTTCCGCCTCCTCGTGTTGGACGCGGCGGATCTGCCGGGCCACCTCCAGAGCGCTGACGATGGTGTCCTCGGAGTTTTCCACCGTAATGTGGGGAAAGCCCAGTTCCTTGGAAATGGGCTCCGTCCAGGCGCCGCCGATGCCCACCACGGCCCCGTCGGCCATGGCAGAGCGGACGCAGCCCCAGCAGTCCTCATAAGTTTTGAAAATGTAGTTTTTCACCTGGATGTCCAGCATCTTGCACATCTCCAGGACCTCCCGGCTCAGGGGGTCGTAGGTGAAAAACGCGATGAGGCCCGGCGTATGCAGCCCCCAGTCCTTGAGCATCCGCAGATAGTCCGTCAGGGTGTTGTTCAATCCCACCACCTTCAGATCCGTGGACTCCTCCACGATCTGCTGGGTGCCCTTTCGGGAGATGATGATCCTGGCGCCCTTGGCAGCCAGTGCCCGGGCACAGGTGATAATCTCCCGGCGGCCGTTGGAGGCCAGGAAAACATCCACGCCCGTAATTCCGCGCTTGTCGAGAATCTCCTGCGCTTTCTCGACCAGCTGCTGGGTGGGCGCCATGATGCAGATCTCGTTGACGTGCTCCATCCGCTTCCAGTCCAGATTCCGTTGCATACGTTCCACCTCATTCCTTAACACTTGCAACAATATAGCACAGATTCGACAAAAAAGGAAGCGCCCGGGCAAAAAAAGGAGCCGGCCAAAGGCCGGCTCCCGTATGGGGATCACACGCAGGGGGCTTTCTTGTACAGCGGCGTCATGTGGCTGACGATGTTGGCGTGGACGTTGGCTTGGATCAGCTCCACCGCCTCGTGGAGCACATCGTTGTCGATGCCGGTGGCAACGCCCATTTCGCTCATCATGTTCAGCACGTCCTCGGTGGCCACGTTGCCGGCCGCGCCGGGAGCGAAGGGGCAGCCGCCCAGGCCGCCGGCGGCGGACTCGAACTTGTGCACGCCCAGCTCCATGCAGGCCAGGGTGTTGGCCAGGGCCAGGCCCCGGGTATCGTGCAGGTGCATGACGAAGCGCTCGGGGCCGAACTCCTTGACCAGGGCCTCCATCAGGTCATAGGTGCGCTTGGGGTTGGACATGCCCACCGTGTCGGCGATCATGACCTCCTTGCAGCCCTGGTCCAGGCCGAAGCGCACCATCTCCGCCACCCGCTCCGTGCGGATCTCCTCGCCGAAGGGGCAGCCCAGGGCGGTGGCCAGGGCCAGGCGGAAGCGCATCTGATGGCCGTATTTTCCGGCCAGCTCCTTGAACTGGGCCAGAGACTCGTCGGGGGTGCGGCGGACATTGGCCATGTTGTGCTTTTCGCTGACGCTGACCACGTACGTCAGCTCGTCCACGCCGCACTCCAGGGCCGTCTCCACGCCCCGGGCATTGGGCACCAGGGCCACGGAACGGACGCCGTGGGTCTTGAGGGTATCCTTCACCGCCAGCATCACGTCCTTGGCGTCGGCCATCTGGGGAATGGCCTTGGGGCTGACGAAGGACACGGCCTCGATCCGCTTGAAGCCGGCCTCCGCCAGCTTTTTGATGATGGCGACCTTGGCGTCAAAGGGGATCAGATCATGGACGTTCTGGAACCCGTCGCGAGGGCATACCTCAATCAGTTCCACGCTTTCCGGCAGCTTCATATGCAAAACTCCTTTCAAAAAATAACGCAATATCTTCTGCGTCCCGAAGGACGCGGCTTTGCCTCAGATGACGCCCTCGTCCTTCAGCTCCGCCAGGCGCTCCGGGCTCAGGCCGAACACGCCCTCGTACACGGCCTCGTTGTCCTGACCCAGGGTGGGGGCGGGCGTCCGCAGCCGGGGCATGCTGTCCATGAGCTTGACGGGGTTGCCGTTGATGCGGATGTGACCGGCCACCGGGTGGTCGCAGTCCAGGAACATCTCCCGGACCTTGGCGATGTGCTCGTCGTTCATGACGGCGGGGATGTCGTTGATGGGGGCGGCAGGCACGCCGGCGGCGAGCACCGCGTCCACCGCCTCGGCGATGGTGTGCTGGGTGGACCAGGCCTCGATGATGACCTTCAGCTCCGCCTGGTTGGCAAGGCGGTGCACCGGCGTATCGTACCGGGGATCGCCCACCAGATCGGGACGGTGGAGCACCTGGTTGCACAGCAGGGCGAAGAGCTTGTCGTTGCCGCAGCCGATGACGAACTCGCCGTCCTTGGCCTTGAAGGAATCATAAGGGGCCGCGGAGGGATAGCGGTTGCCCATCCGCTCAGGCTGTCGGCCCTCCACCTGGTAGCGCTGGGTGTTGGTCTCCAGGAAAGAGACCAGACCGTCCACCAAAGATACGTCCACCCGCTGGCCCTTGCCGGTAAACTGCCGGGCGTTCAGGGCGGCCAGGATGCCCACGCACAGGTTCAGTCCACCCACCAGATCGCCGATGGCGCTGCCGGTGCGCAGAGGACCGCCGCCGGCCTCGCCGGTCAGGCTCATGATGCCGCTGGTGGCCTGGGCGATGATATCGTAGCCGGGGCGCTGGTGCTTGGGACCGTAGCTGCCGAAGCCGGACACCGCCGCGTAGACGATGCGGGGGTTGACCTCCTTCAAAACGTCATACCCCAGGCCCAGCTTGTCCATGACGCCGGGGCGGTAATTCTCCACCACCACGTCGGCGTTTTTCACCATTTCCTTGAACAGGGCCTTGCCCTCGGGCTTTTTCAGGTTCAATGTAACACCCTTTTTGTTACGGTTCATGTTACAATAATACAGACTTTCCCCGTTTTTGAAGGGCGGGAATTTCCGGGTATCGTCTCCGGTGCCGGGGATCTCGATCTTGATGACCTCGGCGCCCAGATCCGCCAGATACATGGTGCAGTAGGGGCCGGCCATGACGCGGGTCAGGTCCAGCACCCGGAGGTTGCTCAGTGCCAGTCGGTTTTCCATACAAGACTCCTTTCGCTCCCCGGCAGGGCGGGGAAGCTTCCTTTTCTATAATATCAAGCAATTTCCGTGCCAGGTCTCAGATAAGCCCTGCGGAGCGGAGGATGAACACCACGCCCGTCATGGTCACGATGGACACCAGGTGCGTCACCACCACGGCGCCGCAGGCGGTCTTTCCGTCGCCGCCCAGCTTGTCGGTGATGATGTAGACATTGACAGCGGAGGGCATGGCGCCCACCACGGTCAGCGTCACCACCTGCTCCGTGGTCAGGCCCGCCAGCACGGCCATGCCGCCCCAGATGGCGGGCATGATCACCAGCTTGATGCCCGCCGCCCGCAGCAGCAGCCCCAGATCCTCCCGGATGGCGTCCAGCTTGATGCTGGCGCCCACCACCAGCAGGGCCATGGTGCTGGTGGCCACCTCCAGATAGCTCAGGCTCTTGGTCACCACAAAGGGCAGCTCCACATGGAAATAGGCAAAGGGCAGTCCCGCCAGGATGGCCAGGACCATGGGATTTTTCAGCACGCCCAGCAGAATCTTGCCCACATGGACGCCGCCCTCTCCCTCCTTGACGGTCAGCAGGGCCACGCCCTGGATGTTGTACAGAGGCAGCACGATGGCCAGAATCACCGCCGTGGAGGCGATGGAATTGCCGTAGATATTTTGCAGCAGCGCCATGCCCAGGTAGGCGAAATTGCCCCGGAAGCAGGCGTGGGCAAAGGCGCTCTGCTTGGTCTTGTCCCGGCACAGCAGGTCGCCGCACACCCAGGCCAGGGCGAACTGCACCATGACGCCGCCGGCGGTCACCGCCACGTACTTGGGGTCAAAGGCCGCGGACAGGTCGGTCTGGCACATGTCCAGAAACAGCTTGGCCGGCAGCATGACGTAGTAGACCAGGTTGGTGGTTCTGGACACATAGTCGTCGGAAAACATTCCTTTGCGGGTCAGCACATAGCCCAGGCCCAGCAGAATAAACAGGGGCAGGCTGGTGTTGACGCTGAAGAGCAGATTTTGCAGCAAACAGATCGTTCCTTTCTCTCAGTAAACTTTACATTAAATTATACAAGCAATTTTTCTGCCAACTTTTGCCGGCAGGAAAACGCGCGGCCGGTTGGCCGCGCGTTTTTTCACTTGTTCCGCAGAGCGGGCAGCTTGCGCTTCCAGATAGACGGTGCCAACAGCAGCAGCATGGGGAACAGCTCCAGCCGGCCGGCCAGCATGTCAAAGGACAGCAGCAGCTTGGAGGCGTAGGAGAAAGAGGAGAAATTCCCCATGGGGCCCACGATCTCCAGGCCGGGGCCGATGTTGTTCATGCACGAGGCCACCGCCGTGAACGTGGTGATCAGATCCATGTGCTCCAGGGACAGCAGCAGGCAGGAGAACACAAACAGCGCCAGGTACACCGTGAGAAACAGGTGCACGCTGCGGATCTGCCGGTCTCCCAGAGCCTTGCCCTCAAAGCGCACGGTGGCCACTGCGTTGGGGTGGAGCATCTTCCGCATGTCGCCCAGGGAGGTCTTGCCCAGGATGACGATGCGGGCCACCTTGATGCCGCCGCCGGTGGAGCCGGCGCAGGCGCCCACGAACATCAGCGTCACCAAAATGGCCTTGGAGAACGTGGGCCACTGGTTGAAGTCCACGGTGGCGTAGCCGGTGGTGGTGATGATGGAGGAAACCTGGAAGAAGGCGTGGCGCAGGCTCTCCCCCACAGAGGAATACAGATGGGCGATGTTGGCGGTGATGGCCGCCACGGACGCCGCCACGATCAAGACGTAGGCCCGCAGCTCCTCGGAGCGGAACACGTCCCGGAACCGGCGGATAAGCAGGAAGTAGTAGAGGTTGAAGTTCACGCCGAACAGCAGCATGAAAATGCCGATGACCACGTCGAAATACGGGTTCTGGTAGGCGCCCACGCTCAGGTTGCGGCAGCTGAAGCCGCCGGTACCGGCGGAGCCGAAGGCGTGGATGCACGCGTCGAACAGCGGCATGCCGCCCAGCAGCAGAAGAAGGATCTCAATGACGGTCATGACCAGGTAGATGCCGTAGAGGATCTTGGCCGAGTCGCTCATGCGGCTGACCAGCTTGCCCACCGTGGGGCCGGGCACCTCCGCCCGCAGCAGGTGCATGCCGTGGCCGTCGCTCATGGGCAGAATGGCCATGACGAACACCAGCACGCCCATGCCGCCCACCCAGTGGGTGAAGCTGCGCCAGAACAGGCCGCTGCGGGTCAGGGACTCCACCTCCGTGAGGATGCTGGCGCCGGTGGTGGTAAAGCCGGACACCGTCTCAAAAAACGCGTCCACGAAATGGGGGATGTCCCCGGAGATGCAAAAGGGCAGCGCGCCGAAGGCGGACATGGCAATCCACGCCATGGCCACCACCGCCAGGCCGTCCCGGGCGAAAAGGGACATGCTGCGGGGCTTTTTCACGTTCATGAGCCCGCCCAGCACCGCCAGCACCGCCATGGGCAGTAGGAACGGCAGCGGGGACTCGCCGTACACCAGCGCCACCAGCAGCGGCAGTGCCAGCAGCGCCGCCTCCGTCAGGAAGATCTTCCCCAGGATATAGACGATCATTCGATTATTCACGCTCCGCCGCTCCTTTACTGCAGGATGTCCCGGATGTCCCGCAGGGAGGTGTCCGTGGTAACCACGATCACATCGTCATGGAGCCGCAGGGCATCCTCGCCGGAGGGGATGATGATCTGGCCGTTCTGGCGGACAATGCCGGCCAGCAAAATGCCGCTTTTGAGCTGCAGGTCCTTGAGCGGCACGCCGATGTAGGGAGCCTCGTGGGTCACACCGAACTCCAGGGCCTCCACCTTCTCGTCCACGATCCGGTGCAGCGTCTTGATCTGGGAGCCGGTGGCGTTCTGCATGGCCCGGACATACTGCAAAATGAGCTCTGCCGTCACGGAGCCGGCAGACACCACGCTGTCGATCATGCTCTCGTCGGACACCAGGTCCACCAGCTGCTTGCGGTTGATCTTGGCCACCACCTTGCACTCCCCCGCCAGCTTGGCCGCGCTCATGGACATGAGGATGTTGGCCTCGTCCATGCCCGTGAGGGCCACAAAGGCGTCGGTCTGGCTGATGCCCTCCTCGTGGAGCAGCTCGCTGTCGGTGCCGTCGCCCACGATGACCAGCGCCCGGGGCAGCCGCTCGCCCATCTGGACGCAGCGCTGCTCGTCCCGGTCGATGATCTTGACGGACATGCCCATCTCCAAAAGCTCCTTGGCAAGATAGTAACACATCTTGCTGGCGCCCACGATCATGACGGAGGAGGCCTTGCCCCGGAACACGCCCAGGTGCCGGAAGAACTGCTCCAGCTGGGCGGGTGAGGAAGTCAGGTAGATCTTGTCTCCGGTGCGCAGTTCAAAGTCACCGGAGGGGATGATGGTCTCGCCTTTGCGGGCCACGGCGCAGATGAGCACCCGCACCCGCAGGTTCTTGTAAAGGTCGGCCAGATGGACCCCGTGGAGCATGCTGCCCTCGGGAATCCGGTACTCCACCAGCTCCATGCGGCCCTTGGAAAAGGACTCCAGCTTCATGGCGTTGGGGAAGCGCAGCACACGGGCGATCTCCCGGGCCGTGGCCTTCTCCGGGTTGATGACCATGGAAAGGCCCAGATCCTCCCGCATGAAGCGCAGCTGCTTTTCATACTCCGGGTTGCGGATGCGGGCGATGGTGTGCTGTACGCCCATCTTCTTGGCCACCAGGCACGCCACGATGTTGATCTCGTCGCTGGAGGTGGTGGCGATGAGCAGGTCGGCCTTGTCGGTCTCCGCCTCCTTCTGCACCTCGTAGCTGGCGCCGTTGCCGCACACACCCATGACATCGTGAACGTTGATGATGTTCTCGATCAGATTGAAGTTATGGTCAATGACTGTCACCTGGTTTTCCCTGGACAGATGCTGCGTCAGCGCCAGTCCCACTTTGCCGGCACCCACGATGATAATTCTCATGGTACTTCCTCTCGTTTTCTCTGTATGTTCGCCTTTTACTCCGATTGTAATTTAATGATTATATAAGATCTTTGCTGAAAATGGAATACCTCCCACCGCTTATTGGCACAATTTTTATGGCTTTTCCATAACCTGTCTAAATTTCCCTTGACAAACCCAGCCCCAGTGCGTACAATAAGCACGGTTATTTTAGTTAAAGATTTTTAATTAAAATAATTTACATTTCGACAAAATAAGGAGTACCGTATATGGAATTCGAGAAAGTACGCGACATTATCGTGGAAACCCTGGGCTGCGACGCTGAGCAGGTGACCCCCGAGGCCAGCCTGGCCGACGATCTGGGTGCCGACTCCCTGGCCTCCGTTGAGCTGGTGATGGCTCTGGAAGAGGCCGCCGGCATCTCCATCGACGATGCCGATGTGGCCGGTCTGAAGACCGTGGGCGACATCATGAACTACCTGAAGGCCCACCAGAACTGACTGTAACCCCCCGCCGGTGAGCCCTGCTCCCGGCGGGGAAAACTTTCCGCTGAGAAAGGAACGACATGACCAATCAAGAGATTTTTGACCTGATGGACCGCTTCGAGCGCAGCAAGCTGCAATCCATGAAGCTCTCCTGCCAGGATTTTTCCATAGAGCTGTGCCGCCCCGAGCCGGCCCCTGTATACGCCGCGCCCGCGGCGGCCATGCCGGTCCCCGCGGCGCCCGCCGCACCGGCTGCCCCTGCGGCCGCGCCCGCCCAGGAGGAGGCCCCGGCCATCTCCGCGCCGCTGGTGGGCACCTATTACGCCGCCTCCGCCCCCGATCAGGCGCCCTATGTGGCCGTGGGGGACAAGGTCTCCAAGGGCCAGACCGTGTGCCTGATCGAGGCCATGAAGATGATGAGCGAGGTCCCCGCCCCCTGTGACTGCGTGATCGAAGAGGTTTTGAAGGCCAACGGCGAGCTGGTCTCCTTCGGCGAGCCTCTTTTCCGCTACAAGCCATGCTGAAGCGGGTCCTGATCGCCAACCGGGGCGAGATCGCCCTGCGGGTGCTGCGTGCGTGCCGGGAGATGGGCATCGACACGGTGGCCGTCTACTCCCAGCCCGACGCGGACGCCCTCCACGTCCAGCTGGCGGGCCAGGCCGTGTGCATCGGCCCGGCCAAGGCGGCGGAGAGCTACCTCAACCAGGACGCCCTGCTGACCGTGGCCAAGGCCACCGGCTGCGACGGCATCCACCCCGGTTACGGCTTTTTGTCTGAAAACGCGGAATTTGCCGACGCCTGCCAGGCCGCCGGCATCAAATTTATCGGCCCCAGCGGGGACACCATCCGCAAGGCCGGCTCCAAGTCCGCCGCCCGGGAACTGATGAAGGCCGCCGGCGTACCGGTGACCCCCGGTTCCGACGGCCCCGTCTCCTCCGCCCAGGAGGCCCTGGAGGCCGCCGGGCGCGTGGGCTACCCCGTGCTGCTCAAGGCCAGCGCCGGCGGCGGCGGACGGGGCATCCGCCGCTGCGACCGCCCCGAGGACCTGCCCGCCGCCTTCGCCGAGGCCCGGGCCGAGGCCCAGGCGTGCTTCGGAAACGACGAGATGTACCTGGAGAAGCTGGTACTCGCTCCCCGGCACATCGAGTTTCAGGTGCTGGCGGACCGGTTCGGCCATGTAATTCATCTGGGCGACCGGGACTGCTCCGTCCAGCGGCGCAACCAAAAGCTCATCGAGGAGGCGCCCGCCCGGTGCCTGACGCCGGCGCTGCGGGAGAAGATGGGCGAGGCGGCCGTCCGGGCCGCCCGGGCCGTGGGCTATGAAAACGCCGGCACCGTGGAGTTCCTCCTGGACGCCGACGGAGAGCACTTCTACTTTATGGAGATGAACACCCGCATCCAGGTGGAGCACGGCGTCACGGAGCTGATCACCGGCGTGGATCTGGTGCGCCAGCAGCTGCGGATCGCCTCGGGCCTGGCCCTGGACATGACCCAGGACGATGTGCACCTGACGGGTCACGCCATCGAGTGCCGCATCAACGCCGAGGACCCGGTGAAAAACTTCCAGCCCTGTCCGGGCACCGTCTCCTTCCTGCACTTCCCCGGCGGCACCGGCGTGCGGGTGGACTCGTGCCTCTACAACGGCTGCACTCTCTCCCCCTACTACGATTCCATGGCCGCAAAGCTGCTGGTCCACGCGCCCACCCGGCTGCTGGCCATCCGCAAAATGCGCCGCTGTCTGGAGGAATTCACCCTGGAGGGCTTCCCCACCAACGCGGAGCTGAGCTACCAGATTCTCTACCATCCCGATTTTATCCTGGGCAACTGCACCACTGCCTTTTTGGATAAGAACCTGCCGTCGCTGCTGGAGTTCAACCGGCGGCTGAGTGAAAGTGAGGAGCAGGCATGAATACGATCTTTGCCAAGCGCCGGGCACGGCTTTTGGCCATGAAGGCCATGCGGGACAACTACATTCCCGGCGACAAGCTGGTCACCTGCCCCAAGTGCGGTCAGGAGAGCGAGCGGCGCCTGGTGGCCCAGGAGCTGGCCGTGTGTCCCAAGTGCGGCTACCACTTCCCCATCGGTGCCTACTATCGCCTGAGCACCATTCTCGACCCCGGCTCCTTCCGGGAGCTGCACCCCCGGCTCTCTGCCGGTGACCCGCTGCACTTCCCCGGCTATCCGGAGAAAGTCCGTGCCGCCCAGCGCAAGACCGGATTGAACGAGGCCGCCGTCACCGCCACGGGCACCATCGGCGGGCGGCGGTGCGTGGTGGGCGTGCTGGACAGCCGCTTTTTCATGGGCTCCATGAGCGCCGCCGTAGGTGAGAAAATCACCCTGGCCATTGAATTTGCCGGCAAGAACAAGCTGCCTCTCATTCTCTTTTCCGCCAGCGGCGGCGCCCGCATGCAGGAGGGGATTCTCTCCTTGATGCAGATGGCCAAGACCTCCGCCGCCCTGGCCCGGTTTTCGGAAAAGGGCCTTTTGTATATCTCCGTGCTCACCGACCCCACCACCGGCGGCGTCACCGCCAGCTTCGCCTCCCTGGGCGACATCACCCTGGCTGAGCCCGGCGCCCTCATCGGCTTTGCCGGTCCCCGGGTCATTCAGCAGACCATCGGCCAGACGCTGCCCGAGGGGTTCCAGCGGGCAGAGTTCCAGATGGAGCACGGCTTCGTGGACCAGGTGGTTCCCCGGACCCGGATGCGGGACACCCTGGCTCAGCTGCTGCGGCTCCACGAGAAAGGAGGCCGCCCATGAGCAAGTCTCTCACCGCCGCCGAGCGGGTGGCCATTGCCCGCCATCCCCAGCGGCCCAACATCTGCGATTACATCGACGGACTGTTCACCGACTTTTTCGAGCAGCGGGGCGACCGTCTTTGCGGCGAGGACGCCGCCATCCTGGGCGGCGTGGCCCTCTACCACGGCCGGCCCGTCACCGTCATCGGCACCCGCAAGGGAAAGACGCTGGAGGAAAACCTCCAGTGCAACTTCGGCATGCCCAACCCGGAGGGGTACCGCAAGGCCCTGCGGCTCATGCGCCAGGCGGAGAAGTTCCGCCGCCCCATCCTCACGTTCATCGACACCTCCGGCGCCTACCCCGGCCTGGAGGCGGAGGAGCGGGGCCAGGGCGAGGCCATTGCCCGGAACCTCTATGAGATGAGCCGGCTGAGTGTGCCGGTCATCGCCGTGGTCACCGGCGAGGGCAACAGCGGCGGCGCCCTGGCTCTGGGCGTTGCCAACCGGGTGCTCATGCTGGAAAACGCCGTCTATGCCATCCTCTCCCCCGAGGGCTTCGCTTCCATTTTGTGGAAGGACTCCGCCCGCAGCGCCGAGGCCTGCGAGCTCATGAAGCTGACGGCGCCGGACCTTTTGTCCCTGGGCGTCATCGATGACATCGTCCCCGAGCCCGAGGGCGGCGCCCACACCGCCAGCGCCGTGGTCATGCGGCAGCTGGACCGCGCCATCTCCCGCCACCTGGCGGAGCTGGACAAGCTGAGCGGCAAGGCTCTGGCCGCCGCCCGCTATCAGAAATTCAGACAGATGGGAGCGGCTGCTCCCGACAAGGAGGAGCTATGAACGGAATCAAAATCCTGGGTACCGGCCGGGGCGTCCCCTCCAAGCTGGTCACCAATGAGGATATGGCCAAAATTGTGGACACCAGCGACGAGTGGATCACCTCCCGCACCGGCATCACCCACCGCCACCACCTGGCCGAGGGCGAGACCATCACCGACATGACGGTGATGGCCGCCCGCCGTGCCCTGGAAAACGCCGGCATCACCGCCGACCAGATCGGCGCGTGCGTCGTGGCCACCCTGACGCCGGACACCCTGGTGCCCTCCGCGGCCTGCTGCCTGCAGCGGGACCTGGGCCTGCCCCACGACACCGTGTGCTTTGACCTCAACGCCGCCTGCACCGGCTTTTTGTACGCCCTGCACACCATGGAGTGCCTGCTCTGCGCCTCCGAGCGCAAGTACGGCCTGGTGATCGGCGCCGAGAACCTCAGCCGCATCACCAATTGGGAAGACCGCGGCACCTGCATCCTCTTCGGCGACGGCGCCGGCGCCGTGGTGGTGGAGTCCCGGCCCGAGTGGCCCTCCATCTCCGCCGTGCTGGGCTGCCACGGCACCGACCAGATGCTGCGGGTGCCCGGCGTGGAGAAGGGCGTGCCCAGCCTCATTTACATGGAGGGCACCAAGGTCTTCAAGTTCGCCGTGGAGGCCGTGCCCTACTGCATCGACCAGGTGCTCTCCAAGACCGGCAAGACCGTGGACGACGTGGACTTCTTCGTCTTCCACCAGGCCAACGCCCGGATCATCGACCTGGCCGTGCGGAAGTACCACATCCCCCAGGAGAAGTACTACAAGAACATCTGCGAGTACGGCAACACCTCCGCCGCCAGCATCCCGCTGGTCATCAGCGAGCTGCACGAGATGGGCAAGGTGAGCTCCGGCTCCCGGGTGCTGATCGTCGGCTTCGGCGGCGGCCTGACCTGGGGCGGCGCTCTGGTGGAGTTTGCGTAAGAGGAGCGAGACATGAAAAAGCTGAACGAAATTCTGGGGACCGAGTTCCCCATCATCCAGGGCGGCATGGCCAACATCGCCACCGGTGAGTTCGCCGCCGCCTGTTCCAACGCCGGCGCTCTGGGCATGATCGCCACCGGCGCCTGGGACGGCCAGCGCCTGCGCCAGGAGATCCGCCGGGCCAAGGAGCTGACGGACAAGCCCTTCGGCGTGAATCTGATGCTCATGAACCCCTGCGCCGACGAGATCGCTCAGGTCATCATCGACGAGGGCGTGCAGGTGGTCACCACCGGCGCCGGCAACCCGGGCAAGTACGTCCCCGCCTGGAAAGAGCACGGCATCAAGGTGCTGCCCGTGGTGGCGGCCTCCGTGCTGGCAAAGCGGCTGGTGCGCCTGGGCGTGGACGCCGTCATCGCCGAGGGCACGGAATCCGGCGGCCACGTGGGCGAGATGACCACCATGGCCCTGGTGCCCCAGGTCATCGACGCAGTGGACGTGCCCGTGGTGGCTGCCGGCGGCATCGCCGACGGCCGTCAGGTGGCCGCCGCCTTCGCCCTGGGCGCCTGCGGCATCCAGGTGGGCACCTGCCTGCTGGTGAGCCGGGAGTGCCCCATCCACGAAAACTACAAGCAGGCCATCCTCAAGGCCAAAGACTCCGACACCACCGTCACCGGCCGCTCCATCGGCGGGCCTGTGCGGGTGCTGAAAAACAAGATGGCCCGGGAGTACCTGGCCCTGGAAAAGCGGGGCGCCACGCTGGACGAGCTGGAGAAGGTCACCCTGGGCGGACTGCGCCGTGCCGTGCTGGAAGGCGACGTGGAGCACGGCAGCGTCATGAGCGGCCAGGTGGCCGGCATGCTCCACGAGATCCGTCCCCTGCGGCAGATCTTCGAGGACCTCTACAACGGCGGCAAGGCCGTGCTGGAGGCAACGAACCGGGAGTGGCAGTGAGCCTCTCCCGCTTCGCCGGGACCCGCCGTCCCGATTTTGACGAATGGAGATACGCATCATGAAGCTTGGATTCTTATACGCCGGGCAGGGCAGCCAGCACCCCGGCATGGGCGCGGACCTGTACGAGTCCTCCCCCGTGTTCCGTCAGGTGCTGGACCAGGCCGCCGCCCAGGTGGACTTCGATTTGAAGAAGGTGTCCTTTGAGGACCCCGACGGGGTTTTGAACCAAACCCGCTACACCCAGCCGTGCATGGTGGCCTTCGCCGCCGGCATGACCGCGCTGCTGCACCAGGAGGGCATCGTGCCCGCCGTGGCCGCAGGTCTGTCCCTGGGCGAGTACTCCGCCCTCCACGCCGCCGGTGTGTTCGACGCCGCCACCGCTGTAAAGCTGGTGGCCTTCCGTGGCCGGGCCATGGAGGAGGCGGCCGCCGGACGGGAGAGCGCCATGGTGGCCGTACTGAACCTGGACCGGGCGCCTTTGCAGGCGTGCTGCGACGAGGCCTCCGCCCTGGGGTGCGTGGTGATCTGCAACTACAACTGCCCCGGCCAGCTGGTCATCGGCGGCGAGAAGGCCGCCGTGGAGAAGGCCGCCGCCCTGGCCAAGGAGAAGGGTGCCCGCCGGTGCCTGCCCCTGAAGGTCAGCGGTCCCTTCCACACCCCCCTCATGGCCCCCGCCGGGGACGCCCTGAAGGACTACTTCCAGACCGTCACCTTCGCCCAGCCTCAGATCCCCGTGATCTTCAACTGCCTGGGCGACGTGAAGGACGACACCGTCACCATTCCGGAACTGCTGGTGCGCCAGGTGCAAAGCAGCGTCTTTATGGAGGACTCCATCCGCACCATGGCCGCCATGGGCGTGGACGGTATCGTGGAGATCGGCCCGGGCAAGGCCCTGACCGGATTTGTGAAGAAAACCGTGCCGGAGATGCCCGTCATGCCGGTGGAGACCGCCGCGGACGTGGAGGCGCTCAAGGCCTGGATCAAGGAGAGATAATATGAACTTTGCAGGAAAGACCGCCATCGTCACCGGCGGCAGCCGGGGCATCGGCAAGGCCGTGTGCCTGGAGCTGGCCCGGGGCGGCGCCAACGTGGTGCTCTGCTACGCAGGCAGCGCCGAATCCGCCGCCAAGGCCGCGGCCGAGTGCGAGGCCCTGGGGGCCAAGGCCCTGGCCGTCAAGTGCGACGTATCCCATCCCGAAGAGGTCAAGGCCATGGTGGACACGGCCGTCAAGACCTTCGGCGCCGTCCACATTCTGGTCAACAACGCTGGCATCACCCGGGACGGGCTGCTTATGACCATGAAGGACGCGGACTTTGACGCGGTGCTGGACACCAACCTCAAGGGCACGTTCTACTGCATGCGGGCCGTGTCCCGGCCCATGATGCGCCAGCGCTACGGCCGCATCGTCAGCCTCTCCAGCGTGGTGGGTCTGCGGGGCAACGCCGGCCAGATCAACTACGCCGCCAGCAAGGCCGGCGTCATCGGCATGACCAAGTCCATGGCCAAGGAGCTGGCCACCCGGGGCGTCACCGTCAACGCCGTGGCCCCCGGCTTCATCGAAACCGACATGACCGCCGCCATGACCGACGCGGCCAAGACCGCCACCCTGGCCGCCATCCCCATGGGCCGGCTGGGCGCGGCCGAGGACGTGGCAAAGGCCGTTGCCTTCCTGGCAAGCGACGAGGCCGCCTATGTGACGGGCCAGGTGCTCTGCGTGGACGGCGGCATGGCCATGTGACAAAGGCTCCGGAAGTACGCTTCCGGGTCGCCTCCGCCCTTTTCGGGGCCGGAGTCCCTTTTACTTTGAACGAATTTGGAGGTTACAATATGGATCGACGCAGAGTCGTCATCACCGGCCTTGGGGCCATCACCCCCGTGGGCCTCACCGCGCCGGAGAGCTGGCAGGCCGTGAAAGACGGCGTGTGCGGCGTGGCGCCCATCACCCAGTTCGACACCACCGGCATGAAGGTCACCCTGGCCGCCGAGGTCAAGGGCTTTGTGGCCGAGGATCACCTGGGCAAGCCCGAGGCCAAGCGCATGGGCCGCTTCACCCAGTTCGCCGTGGTATGCGCTCGGGAGGCCATGGCCGACAGCGGCCTCAAGGCCGAAGAGGAGGATCTGGACCGCTGCGGCGTCATCATCTCCAGCGGCATCGGCGGCCTCGCCATCACCGAGTCCGAGCACGACCGGGGCCTTGCCCGGGGCTGGGACCGGGTGTCTCCTTTCTACATTCCCACCGCCATCTCCAACATGGCCGCAGGCCAGGTGGCCATTGACACGGGCTTCCGCGGCATGTGCACCTGCCCGGTGACCGCCTGTGCCGGCGGTACCAACGCCGTGGGCGACGCCTTCCACTATGTGCGCGACGGCTACGCCGACGTGATGCTCTGCGGCGGCACGGAGTCCGCGGTGACCCCGCTGGCCATCGGCGGCTTCACCTCCATGAAGGCCCTGAGCCAGGCCACCGACCCTAACCGCGCTTCCATCCCCTTTGACGCCGAGCGCAGCGGCTTCGTGCTGGGCGAGGGCGCCGGCGTACTGGTGCTGGAGGAGCTCCAGCACGCCCTCAAGCGGGGCGCTCCCATCTACGCCGAGGTGGTGGGCTACGGCGCCACCTGCGACGCCTACCACATGACCGCGCCCCGGCCCGACGGCTCCGGCGGCGCCAAGGCCATGGCCCTGGCCATCGCCGACGCAGGCATCACCGCCGACCAGGTGGGCTACATCAACGCCCACGGCACCTCCACCCACTTGAACGACGCCGGTGAGACCGCCGCCGTCAAGACCGTCTTCGGCGACCACGCCCGCAAGCTTGCCATGAGCTCCACTAAGTCCATGACCGGCCACATGCTGGGCGCCGCCGGCGCCGTGGAGGCCATCTTCACCGCTCTGACGTTGAAGGACGGCTACCTGCCCGCCACCATCAACTACTCCGTGCCCGACCCGGAGTGCGATCTGGACGTGATCCCCAACACCGGCCGCAGCGCCGACGTGCACTACGCCCTGTCCAACTCCCTGGGCTTCGGCGGCCACAACGGCAGCATCCTGCTGAAGAAATGGGAGGCGTAACCATGGGACTCAAGCTCAATTCCAACGAGATCGCCCAGATCCTGCCCCACCGCTATCCCTTTGCCCTGGTGGACCGGATCACCGACGGCGAGCCCGGCCAGTGGGCCAAGGGCATCAAGTGCGTCAGCGTGGGTGAGCCGGTGTTCTGCGGCCACTTTCCCCAGGAGCACGTCATGCCCGGCGTGCTGCTGATCGAGGCCATGGCCCAGGTGGGCGCGGTGGCCATCCTCTCCCTGCCCGAGTATCAGGGCAAGACCGCCTACTTCGGCGGCATCAAGAACGCCCGCTTCAAGTCCAAGGTCACCCCCGGCGACGTGGTGGAGCTGGAGTGCGTGCTCACCAAGCGCCGCGGCCCCGTGGGCGTGGGTGAGGCAAAGGCCACGGTGGACGGCAAGGTGGTCGCCACCGCCGAGCTGACCTTCGCCATCGGAGTGTAACCATGCCGGCAGTTTGCCCGCAGGAGCGCCCCAACAGAGCCGGTAAAGAAAATTTCGGGAAAGAGAGCGCCCGCCGTATGCTGGAACAGGCTTTTTTCAACGTGTATACGAAATTCAAACTGCATTTTTACCAGGAGATCTTCCGCCGCTTCCAGGACCGGGAGGCAAGCCTGACCACGGTGGAGACCTTCTGCATGGAGACCATCCAGGCCCTGGGCACGCCCACGGTCAACGAGTTTGCCACCTTCATGCGCATCTCCCCGCCCAACGCCGCCTACAAGGTCAACAACCTGGTGAAAAAGGGCTATATCCGCAAGGTGCAGTCCCACGAGGACAAGCGGGAGTACCACCTGGAGGTCACCCAGAAGTATATCGATTACTACAACATCTCCACCGCCTACATGGTGGAGGTCATGCACCGCATCGCCCGGCGCTTTACGCCGGAGGAGTGCGCCAAGCTGGAGGAGATGCTCTCCGTGGTCAGCCGGGAGCTGATGCCGGAGGTGGACATCCCCGAAGCCCGGATGCCGGGCAACTGACCCCGCCGGGAACCGGCAAAACAGCAAGAGGCCGCAGGCAATGCCTGCGGCCTCTTTTTCCTATGCACTCCAATCAGCCGAATAGTCCCTCCGGGATGGGGATGTCCGCTTGGGGCACCTTGGCCCAGTCGAATTCCGCCAGCAGCTCCTCAGCAGACGCCGCAGCGGCGGAGGGGTGGAACCCGCCAAGATAGGCAAGCCTCCCCAATATCTCCTCCGGCCCTAGGCGGCCCATGAGCACCTCCAGTCCCGCGTCGGCGTCCCGCTTGCTGAGGCGGCGTCCGTCGTGGCTCAGCAGCAGCGGGAAGTGGCAGAACCGGGGGGCGGGCAGGTCCAGCAGCCGGTAGAGCAGCAGCTGCCGGGGGGTGGAGTCCAGCAGGTCCGACCCCCGCACCACCTCCGTCACCCCCATGGCGGCGTCGTCCACCACCACCGCCAGCTGATAGGCGAACATGCCGTCGGACCGGCGCAGCAGGAAGTCCCCGCAGTCCCGGGCCAGGTTCTCCCGGTAAACTCCCATGTGGCGGTCCGTGAAGGCGATCTCCTCATCCCCCACCCGCAGCCGCAGGGCCGGGGCGCGGACCTTGGCCTTTTCCGCCGCCTGCTCCGCCGTGAGACGACGGCAGGTGCCCGGATAGAGGACCTGTCCGTCCTGGCGGTGGGGGGCGCTGGCGGCGTGGAGTTCCGCCCGGGTGCAAAAGCACGGGTACACCAGCCCCATCTCCTCCAGCTTTTGAAGCGCCGCCTGGTAGCGCTCCGTCCGCTCGCTCTGGAAATAGGGGCCGTGACCGCCGTCGGCGCCGGGGCCCTCGTCCCAGTCAAGGCCCAGCCACCGAAGGTCCTCCATGGCCTGGAGGGCATAGCGCCGGGGACAGCGGGCCGTGTCCAGGTCCTCCACCCGCAGCACCACCCGTCCTCCCTGCTGCCGGGCGCTGAGCCAGGCCAGCAGGCAGCAGAAAAGATTGCCCAGGTGCAGCCGCCCGCTGGGCGACGGGGCGAACCGTCCCACCACCATATGCGTCCTCCTTCCGCAAAAGGAAGCGGGGGAGCCCGCTTCCTCAGACGTTGATTTTCTCCTTGTTCACCGCCCGGAACAGTGTCATGAGCAGGATCTTCACATCAAACAGGATGTTCCAGTTTTCAATGTAATAGAGGTCGTGCTCAATGCGCTCCCGGATGGACGTGTCCCCCCGCAGCCCGTTGACCTGGGCCCAGCCGGTGATGCCGGGGCGCACCTGGTGCTTGACCATGTACCGGGGGATCTCCTCTTTGAACTGCTCGACGAAGTGGGGCACCTCCGGCCGGGGCCCCACCAGGCTCATATCGCCCTTGAGCACGTTGAAAAACTGGGGCAGCTCATCGATGGAGCACTTGCGGATGAAGGAGCCGAAAGCGGTCTTGCGGGGGTCCACATCCCGGCTCCAGCCGGTCTGCTCCTTGGCGTTGACCCGCATGGACCGGAACTTGTACATGTAGAATTCCTTTTTGTTTTTGCCCACCCGCTTTTGCCGGAAGATGATGGGCCCCGGAGACGAGAGCTTCACGCCCACGGCGGCCAGCAGCATCAGCGGTGAGGTCACCACAATGAGCACCGACGCGCCCACGATGTCGAAGGCCCGCTTCAAAAAGGCGTTGCCCAGATTGTCCAGAGGGACCCGCCGCAGGTTGATCATGGGCAAGCCGTCCACGTTGTCCACCTGGGGGTTGGAGGGGATGTACGCGGCGTAGAACGGGATCACCGAGGCCTTGGTGCCGGTCTTTTCGCAGGCGCTGATGATTTTGGGCAGCCAGCACTCGTCGGCGGCGCTTACCGCCACCACCACCTCGTCCGGTACCCGCGCGTCCAGCACCGCCTCCAGCTGGTCATAGCGGCCCAGGCAGGGCAGGGCGCTCCAGGCGCCGCCGTCGCAGACATAGCCGTCCACCTGGTAGCCCAGGTTGCGGTCCACATTCACCCGCTTGAGGTACGTCCGGGCCATGGGGCCGTCTCCCACCAGCACCACGTGCTTTTGGTTGTAGCCCATGCGCCGGTACCGCCGCAGCAAAAGCCGCATGGCCGCCCGCTTGCCCAGCAGCAAGAAGGAGCTGACCAGGAAGAAAAACACCAGTGTCCAGCGGGACATGTTCTCCAGGCGGAACACGAACAGTACGCTGGTCAGCGCCATGGTGTCCAGTATGTTGGCACCCAAAAACCGGGCAGCCTCCCGGTGGAACCGGATGGCCCGGTAGGAGCTGTACAGCCCCACCATGCCGTAGGAGATCAGGCACAGCACCACCGCCAGCGCGCCCAGATACACATAGTAAACAAACGGGACGCCCTCGATGCCGGAGAATACATAAAACCGAATGAAATAGGCGATCATCATGGAGGCGAACACCAGCACACCGTCTGAAATGACGTGCAGCTGATTGAGCAGATGCTGATTTTCCTTGATCATGTCCCCGTTCCTCCGCGGTGTCGAACTTTGTCCCTATTGTACCGGTTCTGTCCGCCCCTGTCAATTTCCTTGCAATGACACTTTCTTCCCTCTATAATAAATGCATCCTGTTTCGGGAGGTACTGCCATGCCGGCCGTTCTGTTCACCGCCTCCACCTGGTCCCACATCGCCCATTTCCACCGTCCCTACCTCCGGGCCTTCCGCTCCCTG
The DNA here is from genome assembly GCF_900546705.1 of uncultured Oscillibacter sp. Classification (GTDB taxonomy): domain Bacteria; phylum Bacillota; class Clostridia; order Oscillospirales; family Oscillospiraceae; genus Oscillibacter. The sequence goes on from NZ_URDP01000008.1 coordinate 33,007, forward strand.
GGCTATACGGTGCACGCCGCCTGCGGCGGCGCAGCCGTCTCCATACCGGAAGCCGACGCCTGCTTTGACATGCCCTTTGAAAAAAAGATGACCGCTCCGGCCAACCTCCGTGCCCAGAGCCGGCTGCGGCATCTGATGGCGGAGCACCGCTACGATCTGGTCATCACCCACACGTCTCTGGCCGCCTTTTTCACCCGCCGGGCCGCCGCCTCTGTCCGCCCCCATCCGGCGGTGGTGAACGTGGCCCACGGATATCTCTTTGATGACCAGACGCCGCCTTTGAAAAAGAGCGTGCTGACGGCGGCAGAGCGCCTCACCGCGTCCCGGACAGATCTGCTTTTGACCATGAACGACTACGACACCCGCTTTGCCCGGCAGCATCATCTTGGGCGCCGGGTGGAGCAGATCCCCGGCATGGGCGTGGACTTTTCCCGCTTCCCGCCGGTATCCCCCCAGGCCCGGCAGGTTCTGCGCCGGGCCCACGGCATTGCCCCGGACGCCTTCGTCCTGCTCTACGGGGCGGAGTTCTCCGGGCGCAAAAGCCAATCCACGCTGCTGCGGGCCATGCCGCTCCTTCCGGACCGGGTCATACTGGCCCTGCCCGGCCAGGGGGCATTGCTGGACGAGTGCCGGCATCTTGCCCGGGAGCTGGGCCTGGGAGACCGGGTTCTCTTCCCCGGGTACTGCCCCCACATGGCCCCCTGGTACGCCATGGCGGACTGCGCCGTCTCCTCCAGCCGGTCGGAGGGCCTGCCCTTCAACATCATGGAGGCCATGCATGCCGCTCTCCCGGTGGTGGCCACCGCTGTCAAGGGCCACACGGACCTGGTGACACCGGGCCGGACCGGGTATTTGTTCCCCTACAGCGACCAGGCCGCCTTTGCCCGGGCGGTGGAGCAGCTCCTGGCCGCCCCCGACCGCGCCGACGCCATGGGCCGGGCCGGTGCCGAGGCCGCCGCTCCCTATGAACTGACCCGGGTGCTGCCCCAGGTCATGGAGCTGTATCTCTCCGCTGCACAGTAAAGAAGTCCCGCGCCTTTCGGCGCGGGACTTCTTTACTGGGGAAGCTCCTCCTCTGCCGCTTGTTTCGGCACAGTCAGATAATCATCGGAAACTTCCCGTTCCTCCACGTACTGGCTTCCATCTGCATTGCAGATCAAAACTCTGATTTTCACAGCTTCACCCCATAAATAAAAATTTTTCCGCCCGGCTGAATCAAAACGTCATCATAGGCGAAAAAGTTGATGGTCTCTACGCCGCTGGCAGTGACATATTGCGGTAAGGGACTGCCGCCGACCACTGTGCCATACCCTCGATCGTCGGAAAAATTCAAAACGGTGCTAATGCAGCCGTTTTGCTCTGCGAGCCGGATCTGCACAGCAGTACCGCGCTGATCGGAGGCTGCATGTCCTTCAAACTCATACAAACAATACCGTTCACTGTTTTGACTTTTGTATGCAAGATTACTCATGCCGTTGATGCGAACCGCGATATTGATCTCCTGGGACACCAGCAGCTTTGGAACAAGCATCACGTACACATAATCCTGCCACCGGATATCGCGTACATCCACATCCACCTGATTGACCGCGGTGCCCACCGTCACCTCCCGCAGCTTTACAAAGGGCATGGCATCCACCATGGCCTGCAGCTGTGCCAGCGCCGTCTTGTCCGCCTTGCTGCTCTCCAGCGCTCCTGCGGCTGCTGTCACCGTCTGAGATACCTCTTGCTTGGCAGCATTAATCGCCGCTTCCCGGCTCTGCGTCTCCGTCTTCAGCGCTTGCTGCAGGGCCATCAATCCGTTTTCCACGTTGACGTTGTCCCGGTTGAAGTCCTCCCGGAGGATGCGGTCTTCCGGGTTCCATTGGTTCAGCCGGTAGTTTTCCGTATAATTCATTTTCTTTTACCTCCTTTCCGCCCACAGGGGCTTCAACCCGCCGCTCCGGGTCCGGAAAACGTGCACGAATCTGTGCAACAAAAAACGCGGAAGAAAAAATTCTTCCGCGTCTTTTTTCCGTTTGTTCAGCCGAAGAAGCTCTGCAGGGCATCGTAGGCCGTCTGGCCGTCGGCGCCGGACTGGGCCGCAGCTGCGTCCAAAAACGCCTGATTCTCCTCGGTGAGCTGGATCTGCTCCATGCGTCCGCTGCTGTTGAAGTCCGTGAGCAGCCGGGCAAACTTTTCCACGCTGTCCAAATACTCCGGCATCTCCTCCGGCTCCATCTGGGCCCCCGCCTGGATATACAGCCGGGCAATGCTGTTCCACGCGGCCGGGTTGGACGCCTCCTGCTCCAGGCCCGTCCGGCAGGCAGAGAAGAATCCGTCAAAGTCCCGCAGGGGCAGGCAGTAGTAAGCCGCCACGTAGTAGCAGTTGTCAAAGTTCTCCGTTGCCAGCAGCTTGGCAGCATACCCATTGGCTATGCCCCGGCCCGTGGTATTGCCCAGCTGCAGGGCGTTGACCATGGCGGTGGCCTGATAGGTGGCGTCGTCATAGAGCTCCATCCGGTCCAGGGTCTGCAGCTTGGAGACAAACTCCGAGCGAGTCAGCTCCTGGTTCTCGATTCCCTGGAACATGGCCGCCGCCGTCAGGGAGCTGACCTGGACGGCCGCAAACACCACGGCGGTTGCCCACAGCACCGCGGCTGTGGCGCTGCCGCATCGGGCCGCCCGGCGGCTCTCGCCGGGAACGTGGTAGCGGATGACTATGGCTGCCAGCAGAATGAGGACCGCTGTCTGATACATCTGGGTAGACCAGACCACCTCCGTCATGGAGTGGGCAATCATCATGGTCATGCAGGCGGCAAATAGGGCAAACTCCCCACCCCGCTCCGGGTCTTTGCGCCGGCGGATCAGCACCGCCAGGGCACTGCCCAGCAGGAACAAGAACGACGCCAAACCCACCACGCCGGCCTCATCCAGAATCTGGATAAACTGGTTGTGGATATACTTGGACTCATAGTAGAAGCTCTGCACGGCGGTGATGCGGCCCTCCACGCCGCCCACGCCCCAGCCGATGACAGGGCTCTCCTGCCACAGCTTCAGGCCGTCCCGGAAGAACACCAGCCGCTGGATGAAGTTCTGGTTGGCCCGCAGGCCCTGGAGGCGGTTGGCCGCAAAACCGGGCAGCAGCTTGTAGCCCAGGGGCAGCTTTGTGCCGTCGGAGAGGGTCACGGACTCCACGCTGCCCTCGCCGGTCATCTGGAACCACACCACCCGGGTGCCCTCTTCCACCGTGAACGACGCCTGAGACAGCGGCCCCTCATAGAGCACAGTCTGGGTGTGCATCATCAGCTGGGCCTCGTTCTGCGCATAAATCTGAACCTGGGGGTCCGTTCCCTCCACCGTGACGGTGTACGTCCCGGCAGCAGGATAGACCGCCCGGGAGACGGCCTCATCCGCCGTGAGGGTCAGACTGCCGGTGACGGTGAAGGCCAGCACGGCATAGAGCACCACCACGGCCGCCAGCACGCCGCCGGAAATCACGATCGCCCGGCTCCGGCCCGCCAATACCCTCACCAGCTTTTGCCCGGCGAAGCGGTCCAGCGCCCAGACGAGCGCCCCGCATACCACTGCCAGCAGCACCGGCACCACGCTGCCCGTGCCCAAAAACGGGTAAGCGGCAAAGGCGCACACCACCGTGGACAGCACGCACTCGACCATCAGCAAAAAGGCCTCCAGCCGCTCGCCCCGGCCCACGCAGACCAGGTAGACAAGGCACGTGAGGGCGAATGCGCCCATGGCGCCCATGGAGAAGGAGAGAAAGAACGCCAGGGCGTCCACGCCCAGCGTCAGCGCCGCGGCCAGGCGCTCTTTCTTTCCTGCGGCGGTGCGGTAGAGATACAGTCCCAGCACCAGGCCGAAGGCGATCAGTCCGGCGGAGACGTTGGCGTTGGAGAAAATGCCGGTGATGCGGGTTCCCTCCTCATAGCCCATGGTCTCCAGAGGATAACCGCAGCCCAGCAGTCCCATAAAGGCGGAGAAGGCCCGGGTCAGCAGCTGGGCGCTGCCGGCGTCGATGCACAAAAGGGAGACGGCCGCCAGCACGCCGTGGAGGGACCACAAAAGCCCCCGCAGCTTCCCCTCCCCGGTACGGGAGAGCACCAGGCCGAAGGCGGCCAGGGCTGCCAGCATTTTGGTGCTCTCCTGGGCGGCGTAGGCGCCGAAGTCGCACCAGAGCCCGGAGGCCAGGTACACCAGGCCGTAGACCACCACCGCCAGCGTCAGCCAGCTGCCCCGGCGGCGCAGATTGCCCCAGGGCCCCCGTCCCACGGAGAACACCAGCGCCGCGGCCACCAGTCCCACCGCCGCCTGACGGCTGATGCCGGTGATGGCCAGGAAGATGAAAATCGGCAGCAAATACGGATACACCGCGCCCAGCACACCCCGGGAGGGGGCGCCGCTTTGCGCCGGTTGACGAAACTTAGCCAAGGAACTTCACTCCTATTCATTATAATCGCGGAGGTATTATACATGGTTTTCCCTGTATTTTCAACCGTTTCCCGGCAAACCATGCACGCTTTGACCAAAAAGGCCCCCGGCGCGATGCGCCGGGGGCCTTTCCCAGAGCGTTTATTCCGGCAGCGTCTGCACGACGCCCCGGAGGCAGTCCACGGATACCCGGGTGCCGTCCTGGAGGCGGCGGGTGGCGTCCGCGGCGCCCACGATCACCGGCTTATCCAGCGTCAGTCCCACGGTGGCCGTGTGGCAGTCGGCGCTGGCCTCCTCGCTGATGACGGCGGCAGCCTGGCGGATGTAGGGCAGCAGGTCATTGGTGGTGTAGGGCACCACCAGCACGTCGCCCTCCCGGAACTTCTCCGCCACCTCTTCCAGGGTGCGGCACACGCACAGCCGGCCGCTGGCTTTCTTGTCGCCGATGCCGATGGCGTTGAGGAGGGAGCCGCCCACCTGCTGCACCCGGATCATGTTGGTGGTGCCGGCCACGCCCACGGGCACGCCGGCGGTGACCACCACCAGGTCGCCCTGGTGGACGATGCCCGCCTTTTCCGCCGCGTCCACGGCGAACTCCACCAGCTCGTCGGTGCTGCTGGCGTAGGGCATGGTCACCGGCTCCACGCCCCAGTACAGCGCCATCTGGCGGCGCACCTGCTCATCCAGCAGCAGCGCCACAATGGTGGTGCGGGGCCGGAAGCGGCTGACCATCTGGGCGGTGACGCCCCGCTGGCTGACGGTGAGGATGGCGTCGGCGCCGATGTCCATGGCGGTGGTGCAGGCGGCGTGGGCCATGGCGGTGGTGACGGACAGCCGCTCCTTGCCGGAGACCTTCAGGGGCTTTGCCCGGTCGATGTTGGCCTCCGTGCGGCGGGCGATGGCGTCCATGGTCTCCACGGCCTCCACCGGGTACTTGCCTGCGGCGGTCTCACCGGAGAGCATGATGGCGGAGGTGCCGTCATAGATGGCATTGGCCACGTCGGTGATCTCCGCCCGGGTGGGACGGGGATTTTCGATCATGGAGTCCAGCATCTGGGTGGCGGTGATGGCGGGCTTGCCGCAGGCCACGCACTGGGCGATCATATCCTTTTGGATGATGGGAATCTCCGTAAAGTCGATCTCCACGCCCATGTCGCCCCGGGCCACCATGATGCCGTCGGCCACGGCCAGGATGTCCGTCAGATTGCTGACGCCCTCCTGGTTTTCGATCTTGGCGATGATGCGGATGCGGGAGTTCTCCTGGTCCAGGATCTGGCGCAGCTCCCGGATGTCGGAGGCGGTGCGCACAAAGCTGGCGGCAATATAGTCAAAGCCCTCCCGGATGCCGAAGAGGATGTCGTCCCGGTCCCGCTGGCTCACATAGGGCATGGACAGCCGGACGCCGGGGATGTTGACGCCCTTGTTGTTCTTCATAACACCGCTGTTTTCCACATGGCAGAGGATATCCGTGTCCGTGGTCTTCACGACGGTCATCCGCACCAGGCCGTCGTCCAGCAAAATGGTGTCCCCGGCCTTCACGTCGCCGGGCAGATTGGCGTAGGTGACGGAGCAGCACGTCTCGTCCCCCGCCACGTCCCGGGTGGTCAGGGTGAACTCCGTGCCCTCCTTGAGCTCCACGGACCCGCCGGCAAAGGACTTGAGCCGCACCTCGGGGCCTTTGGTATCCAGCATGGCGGCGATGGGCAGATTCAGCTCCTGCCGCACGGCCTTGAGGGCGTCCAGCCGGGCCTTGTGCTCGGCGTGGGTGCCGTGGGAGAAATTGAACCGGGCCACGTTCATGCCCGCCAGCGCCATCTCCCGCAGGACGCCCTCCCCGTCCGTGGCAGGGCCCAGCGTGCACACGATCTTCGTTTTCCTCATGAATATAAACCACCTTTCCAAAAGGTAATCGTTTTTCTGACGCATATCATTCTAGCACACGCCAATGCCGTGCGGAAGAGGATATTTCGTAAAATTTGCGTGAACAGCTTTGGGAAAAAAGACAAGAGAGAGGCCTGCGCCTCTCTCTTGTGCAGCGGCACGGTTTACATGCCTAATTTTTCCCGCAGAGCCCGGATCATATCCGCGTATTCCTGCTCCGTCAGGTAGACCGGCTCCGGGTTGGTGATCTGGAAGTTCCCGCCGAACTCAAAGCCGCCCTCGTACTTGGGCACGATGTGGAAGTGCAGATGGGGGTTGGCGTCTCCAAAGGAGGCCAGGTTCAGCTTGGTGCAGCCCCACAGCTCCTTCACGGCGCCGGAGGCCCGGGCCAGATCCTCGGCGAAGTCCGCCCGCTCCCGGTCGTCACACTCGCACAGCTCCCGCCGGTGGTTCTTCAGCGCCAGCACGCACCGGCCCCGGTGCGCCTGGTCCTTGAAGAGATAGAGCATGCCGGCCTTCATCTCACCCACCGGAAACATGATGGCCTCCCGGCCCTCGTTGTGTTCGTCGCAGTAAAAGCAGCCCACAGGGATCTCCTCCTTCATTGGTTGATACTTCCACCTTACATCCGATTCGCCCCGCCGTCAAGGAAAACGCGGCTGCCGGCCGCGCTTTCAGGACGCCCCGCCCGGCGCCTGGGCCAGCAATCCCTCTCCGGCCCCCTGGACCATCCGGTCGGCGGCGCAGACCAGCGTCTCCTTAGGCAGGGACATCCCCTGGTCGAACCAGGTCTTCATCAGCCCGATGAGGCCGTAGGCCACAAAGCTCAAAAGGTACTCCATCCGCTCCGGGGAGGCGTGGGAAAACCACGCCCGGGCCAAAGGCAGTCCGTTTTCCCGGATGAGCTGGTGGAGCCGGTCGGTGAAGTTGCTGGTGGAGTTGTTCACAAACAGCGCCCGGCACACCGTCCAGTGGTCCACCACGTAGTCCAGAAGAGGCTCAAAGACAGGCCGCAGCGTCCGCTCTTCCCTGGTCTGGGCCATGTGGGCGTCGATGAGTGCTTGCGCCTCGGCCAGCATATCTGTCTCCACGCTTTGCAGCAGAGCGGTGGTGTCCGGGTAGTGGAGATAGAATGTGCCCCGGCTCAGATCCATCCGCTCCGTGATATCCCGCACGGAGATGTCCGAAAACCGCTTCTCCCCCATCAGCTCCAGCAGTCCTTCCTTTAAAAGACGCCGGGAGCGTCGGGAGCGTCGGTCCTCCGTTTCGTTTTTCATGGTGCATCCTCCTCTTGACACTTGTGCAAATGTGTCCATTGCATTTCCCTCTGAGCGGCATTATAATCTCCCTCGAAAAATAAATCAACAATATTTTATTATTGAACATTTGTTGATAATTGAGAGGAGCATGCACATGAACCGCTTCCATGTCCGCCCGCGCCGCGTTGTGGCAGCTGCCACAGCGGCAGCACTGCTGGGCACCGCCCCCGCCGCTCTGGCCGCGGAACCCATCGGCGACGGCGTGGCCCCCGTTTACGATGAGGCCTACTACGCCACACTGGACTACTACGGCAACCTGAAAGAGGGCAGCGTAGTCAAAAGCTACGTGCTCAACGGCGCTACCACCCTGGAAGACCACGGCACCTACGACGCCGTGAGCAACCTGACCGACGGCACGGAGCCCACGCAGCAGGACGGCACCGTCACCTTCCGCTTCGGGGACGACGCCCCCTCCCACTTCTACTTTGAGGGCAAGACCGCCGCCCCCTTCGAATCGCTGCCCTGGACGCTGTCCATCCACTATACCTTGAACGGCGTGCCCACCAAGGCCGAGGACCTGGCCGGCAAAACCGGCGTGGTGGAGATCTCCGTGGACGCCATCCCCAACCCGGACGCCAGCGAGTACGCCCGCAACAACTACACGCTGGAGGCCATGGCCCTGTTCAACCAGGACGACATTTTGTCCCTGGAGGCGCCGGGCGCCCAGGTGCAGCTGCTGGGCAACCTGCGCACGGTATTGTTTCTGGCCCTGCCGGGGGAGGAGCAGCACTTCACCATCCGGGTGGGCAGCGACGACTTCGCCTTTGACGGCATGACGTTTTTGATGGTGCCCGCCACCCTCAGCCAGCTGGACGAGATCGCCCAGCTCTCGGAGCGCAAGGACCAGCTGGAAGACGACTACGACAAGCTCTCCGGGAGCCTGGACACGCTGCTGGACGCCTTCGGCGGTATGCAGAGCAGCCTCAACGCCACCGCCGACGGCCTGGACCAGCTCAACGAGGCCCGGGGCACCATCTCCCAGAGCAAGGACCAGCTCTACGCCGAGGCGGACGTGGCCCTGGGAGATCTGGCGGGTCTGGCCGACACCCTGGAGCCCCTGGCGGGCCATCTGGACACGGCCTCCCAGGCCCTGACGGACATCCAGGAGCAGGTGAACAGCCTGTGCACCTCCGCTGTGAGTCTGCGGACCCAGCTGGGGGACCTGCGGGACGTGCTGGACGACCTGGACGAGGATCTTGCCGACCTGCAATCCGGCAAGGGCAGCGCCTCCGCCCTGCGCAGTGACCTGAGCAACCTGGGCCGTGTGCTGGAAAAGCTTCAGAAGCTGGCGGGCACCGCCCAAAGCGCCGTGGACGCCCTGTGCAAGCAGGCCCCCTCCCTTTCCGGCGGGTCTGAGGTGACGGTAAACGGTATGACCGTGGACGAGATCCGCGCTGCCGTCAAACAGCTGGACGCAGCCTACAGCGCCAAGTACGAGGAGTATGTCGCCCAGATGACGGAGGCGGGACTGGAGCCCTCCGAGGCGGAATTCCAGGAGCTGTGGAAGTCCGGCCTCTCTTCGGAGCAGTATCAGCTGTGGGCGTTCTCCAAGACCGGCGAATACGATAAGACGCTGGAGCAGGCGGACGCCGTCAACCAGCTGCTCACGGGCTTCGGCATCTCCGTGGACCAGATGAAGGCCCTGGCTGAATCCATGGGCGGTGCCACCAGCACCATGCTCGGCCAGCTGGGCGATCTGTGCGATGCCCTGGGCGAGGACGGCCTCAGCGGCACGCTGTCCGGCTTTTTGAAGAAGGCGGACAGCACCACAGACCACCTGCGGGATGCAGGCAGCGTTGCCCAGACCGCGTCCAAAAAGCTCCAGGAGATCCTGGACGAGACGGAAAAGCTCAATGAAACCGTAGACGGCTACATCCCCCAGGCCCAGCAAGCTCTCACCGACGCCAAGGCCCTGACGGAGGCCGCCGTCACCGGCGCACGGGACCTGCACACCTTCCTGACTGATCTGGAGGCGGTGACGAAGAACGCCGGCACCCAGCTGGACAGCGGTACCCAAAAGACCCTCTCGGGCCTTGCCGCCTCCCTGCGCCAGGCGGCCAGGAGCCTTTCCACCACCTCCGACGTGAAGGCCGCCAAAAACGACATCAGCTCCATCATTGAGGACACCTGGAACGAGCACACGGGCCAGATGGACAATCTCCTGAACATGGACGCTACCGCCGAGGCCGTGTCGCTGACCTCCGCAGAAAACCCCGCGCCCCAGAGCGTCCAGGTGCTCATCCGCACCCAGGAGATCCAGCCCGCCGGGGACGAGCCGGACGCGCAAGCATCCCAGCAGGCGCCCCAGACCTCCTTCTGGGACCGGGTGGCCCAGATGTTCCGGGATTTCTGGAACGCCGTCACCGGGATTTTCTCCTGAGCCTTGAAAGAGCAGGTGGATGAACTTGATTGAAAAATTTGCCCATGGCCTGACCCGCAGGCCCAAGCTGGTGGCAGCCATTGCGCTGGTGATGCTCATTCCCTCCGTCATTGGCTACGCCGCCACCCGCATCAACTACGACATTCTCTCCTATCTTCCCCAGGACCTGCCCTCCTCTCAGGGTGAGCAGCTGCTGGAGGACCCCTTTCAGATGGCCGCCACCAGCATGCTCATTGTGGACGGCATGCCCGCCGGCTACACCAACGACCTGGTACAGGAGATCCAGGACGTGCCCGGCGTGTCCAACGCCGTGTGGCTGAGCAATCTGGTGGGCATCCAGATCCCCGCGGACATGATCCCTGCCTCCTTCCGGGACCTGTTCTTCTCCGGGGACGCCACCATGATCCTCATCCAGTACGACCACCCCGGCGCCTCCGACGAGACGATGGAGGCCATCGGTCAGGTGCGCAGCCTGTGCAATGAAAAGTGCTTCCTGGCAGGCTTCTCCGTCATCATCAAGGACACCCGGGACGTGATGGACAGCGAGCTGCCTCTCTTCGTGGGGCTGGCCATCTTGCTGGCCCTGGCCGCCATGGCGCTGACGCTGGAGTCCACGGTGCTGCCCTTCGTGTTTCTCGCCAGCATCGGCATCGCCGTGGTCTACAACTTCGGCACCAACGTCTTCTTGGGCGAGATCTCCTACATCACCAAGGCCATCGCCGCGGTACTGCAATTGGGCGTGACCATGGACTACTCCATCTTCCTCTACCGCCGCTACGAGGAGGAGCGGGCCAACTACAGTGACAAGCGGGACGCCATGGCCCAGGCCATCTGCGCCGCGTTCCGCTCTCTGTCCGGCTCCAGTCTGACCACCATTGCCGGCTTCCTGGCCCTTTGCTTCATGCGTCTGACCCTGGGAAGGGACATCGGCATCGTCATGGCCAAGGGCGTGGTGCTGGGGGTGGCCACGGTCATTCTGGTGCTTCCCAGCCTGGTGCTTCTCTTCGACAAGCAGATCGACCGCCACAAGCACAAGACCCTCCTGCCCAGCTTCCACCGTGTCAACGGCTTCGTGCTGCGGCACCGGCGGGCCCTGGTGGTGCTGACGTTGGTGCTGTTTCTGCCCGCTTTCTACGCCCAGAGCCACGCGGATATCTACTATAAGCTCGATGAGTCCCTGCCCAAGGACCTGCCCTCCATCGTCAGCAACGAAAAGCTCAAGGAGGACTTCGACATGGCCACCTCCCATTTTCTCGTGCTGCGGGACGACCTGACCGCTTCCCAGATGAGTGAGCTGGAGCAGCGGCTGGAGGCCCTGGACGGCGTCACCTCCGTGGTGTCCTACCACGCGCTGCTGGGCACCGGAATTCCCGACTTCTTCGTGCCCGAGGACCTGCGTCAGATGCTCCGCCAGGACGGCTGGCAGCTGATGATGGTCAACTCCTCCTACGAGCCCGCCACGGACCAGGTGGCCGCCCAGCTGGACGAGATGCAGGCCATTCTCAACGACTACGACCCCGACGCCATGATCACCGGCGAGGGCGCCATGTACCGGGACCTGATCGACACCGCCGCCGTGGACTTCAACGTCACCAGCTACATCTCCATCGCCGCCATCTTCCTCATCATCGCGGTGGTGTTCCGCTCGCTGACGGTGCCGGCGGTGCTGGTGGCCACCATTGAGCTGGCCATCTTCTTAAACCAGGGCTGCTCCTACTTCACCGGCGCCCAGATCCCCTTCATCGCCCCCACCATCATCAGCTGCGTGCAGCTGGGCGCCACCGTGGACTACGCCATTTTGATGACCTCCCGGTTCCAGGAGGAGCTGCGCAGCGGAAAGACGGCCAAAGAGGCCATCGCCATCGCCGCCGACTCCTCCGACGCCTCTATCATCACCAGCGCCCTGGTGCTCTTCTGCGCCACGCTGGGCGTGTCCTTCGTCTCGTCCATCGACCTGATCGGCGCCATCTGCATTATGCTGGCCCGGGGCGCCTGCATCTCCGCCCTGGTGAGCATCTTCCTCATGCCCGCCATCTTGCTGGTGTGCGAGCCTCTTTTCAACAAGACCAGCCTCCGCTGGCGCACTACGCCTCCCCAGCGCACCGCCCCCCGCCTGCCCTGGAAAAAGCACGCCGGCGTGTGAGCGGAATTTCCCTTTCCATCAAGCAGCAGAGGCCGGAGCTTTTTATAAGCTCCGGCCTCTTTTTTATGAAAGCGCCCTGTCCCTTATGGGGACAGGGCGCTTTCGAGAGGGGAAAATGAGGGGAAAACAATTTGATGATGCTCAGGCGTACTGCTCCACAAACTCCAGCACCGTGCCATTGAACTGCTCCGGGTCCTCCAGGAACATGACGTGGCCCAGATTCAAAAACTCGTGGTAGTAGCACTTGCCGCCCACCAGGTCCCGGTAGTGCCGGCCCATGGCGATGCCGCGGGGGATCGCGCCGCTGTCCGCGCAGCAGATCATCAGGGGGATGGTGATCTTTTGCAGCGTGGGGGTGTAGTCCTTGAAGAGGAAGTCGTTGTACAGGGCAAATGCGATGTACACGGGCAGCTTTTTCATCTCCGTGCTGACCCAGTCCTCCACTTCCTTGCAGGGGGGCTCGTGGAAGCAGATGCGGGTAAAGGCCCGGGTGTAGGCGTCGTGGTTGACCATGGCGTTTTCCAGCGTGGCGGTCATGCCGTCCATGTTGAAGCCCGCCAGGGAGTGACTGTTCCAGTTCTCGGGAGAGAAGGGATACAGGGCGCTGTCGATGACGCCGATCTTCTTCAGGTGGTCCGCGCCGAACTGCTCATAGTACTCCATGACCACGCTGGAGCCCATGGACCAGCCCAGGAGCGTCACGTCCTCCAGTCCCAGGTGCTCGATGAGCTCGTGGATGTCCTTGGCACAGCGCTCCATGGTCAGGTTCTGGAGGGTCTTGGAGGAGGAGCCGTGGCCCCGCCAGTCCACCAGCACCAGCCGGTGGTTGGCGGAGAGGCCCTCGATGTTCTTATAGAAGAACTTGGAAGAGCACAGATACCCGTGGAGAATGACGATGGGGTCGCCCTTGTCCTTGCCGTAATCCTCAAAGTAGATCCAGGCGCCGTCGCTGACCTGGAAAAAGTTGTCCCTGCTTTTAATCATGGTTCATGTTCCTCCGTTCAGTCCTTCAGGGTGTCTACCTTGGCGTACTTCTCGTCGTAGTCGGCGCAGAAGAACACCTGGAAGTAGCCCAGCTTGATCCGCTCATTCTTCGTGGCCTTGCTCACCGCCACCAGCAGCACCAGCGAGAGAATCCACGCAGGCAGGAAGGCGTGGACGCCGCCCAGGGAGGCAGCCCACCAAGCCTTGGTGGCGGGGATGACGCTGGAGAGGAAGTAGAACACCACATAGGAGGCAAAGCCGCCCACGATGGAGGCCACCATGCCCTTGGCCGTGGCCTTCTTCCAGTACATGCCCACCAGCACGGGGAAGTACCAGGCAGCGCCCAGGGCCGCCAGGGCGAAGTTGATGATGTACTGGGTCAGCTCAGAGGGCTTGAGGGCGATGAGGGTGGCGATCAGGGCGATAACCAGCACGCAGGTGGTGTTGATGCGGCTCTGGGTCTTGGCGGGGGTGGAGGGCTTGCAGCAGTCGACGATGAAGTCCTTGGCCAGCATGGAGGCGCCTGCCATGGCAAGGCCCGCCAGAGAGGACTGCACGGCGGCGAAGATGCCGCAGAAGATGATACCGCCCACCCAGGAGGGCAGCAGGTTGGTGGCGTTGAAGATGGTGGTGTAGTCGGCGGTTTCCAGATTGGGGTTGATGGCGTAGGTCAGGGGGCCGGTGAAGCACATGATGCCCTGGACCAGAGTGAACACGCAGCAGGAGATCATGACGCCCTGCTTGAGCTTTTTGTGGTTGTTGTAGGTCATGGTGACGGACAGGGCATGGGGCACCGCGCCCAGACCTACGCCGGCGAACAGGGCCGTACCCATGGCGTTCCAGAAGCTAAAGCCGGTGTTGGCCTGAATGGCGCCGGGGAAGGCGGAGCCCAGGTACTCCATGGTGGCCCGGACGCTGCCGTGGTTTTCCACGTTGGTGGCAATGAGGATGCCGATGATGGCGAAGGTGGCCAGCAGCATGATGACGCCCTGGATGACGGCCACCTTGGCCATGGACTTGATGCCGCCGGAGAGGGTGTAGATAACGGTGATGACGATGACCAGCACAATGCCCAGATAGTAGGCGTTGGTGCCGGTGACGGCGGCGAACACCTTGGCGCCGGCGGAGATCTGGCCGGCGGCGAAGAAGGTCAGGCCGAACGCGCCGGTGATGGCCAGGGCAGCCACCACGGCCTTGGACTGGAACCGCAGGCCCAGCAGCTGCTGGAAGGTGACGGCGCCGGTACGGTCCCGGAGGATGGCCACCTTGCGGCCCACGCTGCCAAGACCGTAGGCGGCGGTGAGGAAGCCGGCGTAGTAGACCAGGGCGGCGGTGAAGCCCACCTTATAGCCCAGGCCCGGGGCGGTAATCATGGTGCCGCCGGCCATGGAGTTGGTGGCGGCGATCATGGCGATGGCGAAGGCGCCCAGCCCGCCGCCGCCGGTGAGGAAGGAGGCCAGACCGTCCTGGCTGCCCTTCCGGGACTGATACTTGATGTAGAAGCCGAAGCCCACAATGACCACCGTGTAGATGGCGAAAATCACCAGCATCGTCCGGGACGTGGACGCGGTGATGGAAAATCCTCCCAGATCGTAGCTCATGCCTTATTCCCTCCCTCTTTCTTGTCAGACCGGTTTTTCTTGAAGCGGGCCGTCAGGGGGAATTCCTCCCACTTGGCCAGGTAGATCATGCCCACCACAAACATGGCAAGGTAGATCAAAATGGCGCCGGAGATCCACATGGGCATCCCCAGCAGATACTTCATCTGGGCCGGGTCCCCGGTGCCGAAGGCGTACATCCAGATGGTGGCGATCACCGTGCAGGCGATGCCCAGGATGTGGAAAAATGCCGCGTCCTTTTTTCCGGCCTCCAGCCGCTCGTCCAGGTTGCCCACCTGGTCCACATCGTACTCCGTGGATTCCAGATCCACCGCGCTGCGCTTTTCTTCCATAGTCGTTACCCTCCTTTTGATTTGCCGCGTGTGCGGCTTCTGTCAGACGTCCCAACTATAAAGCAATTTTTGTGCCAACTAAATCCTTGTACTATTTCCACAAATCATCCTTGCGTTTATGTGCAACATCATGATATAGTAGGAGAAAAATCCCACTGTTTTTGCAATTTTGCAAAATATATTTTCGCATTTTGGCGAAACGCGAAAAAGGAGGCGCCATGGAATTTCCAAATCTTGCCGCAGATCCCGCCGCCCAGCGGGAGTATGAGCTTTTGAAGGTGCTGGCAGAGCACTACTTCGGCAGCATGCTGGTCACGGACAGCAAAGGCCGCTTCCTCTATGTCAACGACGGGTGCTGTAAGCTGCTGGGCATCGACCGTGAGACCCTGCTGGGCCTTTCCATCTACGATACGCTCCACGACTACTGCCACGCCACCAGCGCCTCGTCCATCAAGACCCTGGAGACGAAGAAGGAGTGCCTGAGCAACCACACCCTCAAGGACTCCGGCAAGCAGGTGCTGGCCCTCTCCCGGCCTCACTTCGGCCCGGACGGGGAGCTGGAATACGTGCCCACCTACAGCTGGGACGAACGGGAGCTCTATACGCTGCTGGAAAAATTCGACCAGGAGCGGGACAATGTCCGCAGCGTCATCCGCTTCATGCAGGCAACGGACAAGACGCCGGACATGCTCATCGCCGAGAGCCAGCCCATGCGCAGCCTGCTGGAGTACGCCGACCACATTGCCGCCGTGGACTCTACCGTCATCATCTACGGGGAGTCCGGCTCCGGCAAGGAGCTGTTCGCCAAGTACATCCACGCCAAAAGCAGCCGGGCCGACCAGGTGTTCATTCCCATCAACTGCGCCTCATTGCCTCCCTCCCTGCTGGAGGCGGAGATGTTCGGCTATGAAAAGGGCACGTTCACCGGCGGCATGAAGGACGGCAAGATCGGCCTTTTCGAGTTTGCCGACAAGGGCACGGTATTTCTCGACGAGATTGGCGAGATGCCCCTGGAGCTGCAGGCAAAGCTGCTTCGGATCATTGAAAACGGCGAGATCAAGCGGCTGGGCAGCAACCAGATCATCAAAAGCGACGTGCGGATCATCGCCGCCACCAACCGCAACCTTGCGGAGATGGTGCGGGAGAAGACGTTCCGGGCCGACCTCTACTACCGGCTCAATGTGCTGGTCATCAACGTGCCGCCTCTGCGGGAGCGGGCGGAGGACGTGCGGCCCCTGGCGGAATACTTCGTCCAGGCCTTCAACAAAAAGTACGGCTTCACCAAGCGGCTCAGTCCGGAGACCATCCAGGTCATGGAGCAGTACGACTGGCCGGGCAACGTGCGGGAGCTGCGCAACACGGTGGAGCGGATGATGGTGGAGAGCAAGAACACCCTGGTAGACCTGAAGTCCTTCCGGAAGATGGACACGGTGGTGGTGGAGCGGCCCGCCCCGCCGGCCGTGGATTCCTCCCTTCCCTACCAGCAGGCCATGGACCAGTGCCAGCGTCAGTACATCACCGCCGTGGTGGACGCATGCGGCGGGGACCTGCGTCAGGCGGCGCAGCGGATGGGGCTGCATCTTTCCACCTTGTACCGGAAAATGGAGAAGCTGGGCCTTCCCCTCCACAAGGAGGCCCCGGAGGAGCCATAAAAAAAGCGGACACCCGGATGGGTGTCCGCTTTTTTATGTACGGGATTACTTGTTTGCAAAGGCCTCCACGTCGGCCTTGGCCGCCTGGTAGAACAGGTACGTGTCGCAGGTGTAGCCCACGAACTTGATGCCCATGTCCCGCCACTTCTTGGCGCCCTCCACGGTGTCGGCAAAGCAGCCCAGCTTCACGCCCTTGGCGTTGGCCTTTTCGATGATGCCCTGGATGCAGGCCACCACGTCCGGGTGATCCACCTCACCCACATGGCCCAGGGAGCTGGACAGGTCGTAGGGCCCGATGAACAGCACGTCCAGGCCGGGCACGTCCAGGATCTCGTCCAGGTTATCCACAGCCTTCTTGCCCTCGGCCTGGAGGATGACCACCGTCTCATTGGCCTGGGCGAAGTACTCGCTGCCGGGCTTGGCGCCGTAGCAAGCGGAGCGGACGAAGCGGTTGGTGCCGCGGGTGCCCACGGGGGCGAACTTGGCGGCGGAGATCACGGCACGGGCCTGCTCGGCGGTGTCGATCTGAGGCACCAGCAGTGCGCCGGCGCCCACGTCCAGGGCCCGGTCCACCCAGATGTCGGTGCCCCGGGGCACGCGCACCACCGGGCACACGCCGGCCACGTTGGCGGCGCGGATCAGGTTCTGGAGGTTTGCAAAGGTGCCGGGGCCGTGCTCCATATCCAGCAGCACGAAGTCGTATCCGGCGTAGCCGGCGGCTTCCACATAGGCGGGATCAGAGGTAATCATAAAGGGGCCCAGGGCACCCTGGTCGGAGTCCATGGCGGCCTTGAAGCGGGCCACTGCGTCCATGGAGGGCATCTTCATCGTTTCCACAGTAATTCTCCTATCTTTATTCCGGCGCAAGCGCCGTTGATTCCATATAGCGGAACTGTATTCCACATTTTCCGCACCTCTATTCTACGCGCCCTCCCCGGTTCTTGTCAATGTCTGAACGAGGTTTTCCTGCTCAGGGAAATCAGCAGCGCGCCCAGGAAGATGGCGAAGTCCGCCAGGTTGTATACGTAGCGTTTCATCCGGCCGGGCGCCTTGGGAAACTGGATGTAGTCAAACACGCCCGCATCCCCCAGCCGCTCACAGAGATTGCTGGCGCCGCCGCCCAGCAGCAATCCGCAGCCCACCCGGCTGCGCCGGCACAGCGGCAGCGACACCAGCAGCACCACCAGGGAGACGCCCGCCAGGCACTTCCGGGAAAGATGCAGCAGTCCGAAGGCGGAGCCCCGGTTATGCATGCCCGTCAGGCGCACCCGGCCCCCCAGATGCAGGCTCTCCCGGCGCTCCGGCCGGTCCAGACGGTGCCGCAGAGCGGTACAGGCGGCCGCCACGGCGGCGGCCAGCAGCAATGCCAGAATCATGTCTCGTCCTCCCTCTCCATGGCCTTTTGCAGTGCGGGCCCCACGGGACGGTGCCCGCCGGGACGGTTGTTGCGCTGCAAGGCCGCCGCCAGCTGGGCCATGGTCTCCTCCACCTCCGCAAGGAATGCGGAGGCAGACAGCCGCAGTGCCCCGTGGCCCAGAATGATGAGCTGCTCCGGTCCGTCGGACGTGGCCACCTTCACCCGGTGCTCCCGGCCGATCTCGTAGGTGGCTTTTTCAATGTAGGCGTCCGCCGTCTCCGCCTCCTTGGTGTAGACCACGTGGATGTTGTGGTATTTCTCCACGGACCCAAGGCCGCCCTTGACCTTGTAGGCGTCGAACACCACGATCACATGGCATTTCCGCACGCCCTGATAGTTGCACAGAAGGTCGCACAGCTGCTTGCGGGCGGCGTCCAGGTTGTCCCGGGCCACGGTCTTGAGACTGTCCCAGGCGAAGATGATGTTGTAGCCGTCCACCAGCAGATACTCCTCCCCGCCCTTTTGGGGACGGACGGGCCGCTTTTCCGCTCCGTCCGTGCTCTGGGGGCGTTTGGGCGGGCGGGGCGGCTGGAACGAGCGCTGCTTCACCGGGCCGTAGGTGCGCTCGAAGATGGCCATAAGCTCCTTGTCCTGGGCCAGGGTACCGGCGTACCGCTCTCCCCGGCTCCGGTCCGGTCCGGCGTCCTCCGCTTCCTCCTCCGGCTCTCCCAGACGCAGGCCGCTGTCCACATGGGCCCGGGCGGGCACGTCCTGCCACTTGACCGTAACGCCCGCCCCGTGCTCGCAGAACACGGAGTCCGGCGGGTTGTCCACGTCCCGCTCCGGGTCGTATCCGGCGGCCTCCACCACCGACGCCTGGTCGGTGCAGGGGGCGTAACCCCGGAACACGCACTGGAGGTGACCGGTGCCCCGGGTGTAGGCGGTGACCTCCTGGGCGTAGTTGCGCATGGCGCTCACCGGCGCCGTGCCGGTGAGGGTGGTCATCTCCCCCGCCGTCTGAGGGGGCTGCGTCTGGCCGCCCATGCGCTGGATGTCGCTCAGCGCCCGGCCCACCAGCGAGGCAGGCACCTCCAGGGTAAAGTCGTACCAGGGCTCCAGCAGGATGTTCTCCGCCTGCATAAGCCCCTGGCGCACCGCCCGGTAGGTGGCCTGGCGGAAGTCGCCGCCCTCCGTGTGCTTGACGTGGGCCCGGCCCGCCACCAGGGTGATCTTCATGTCGGTAATGGGCGCGCCCACCAGGACGCCGGGGTGCTCCCGCTCGGAAAGATGGGTCAGCACCAGACGCTGCCAGTTCCGGTCCAGCTGGTCCTCCGGACACTCCGTCGCCAGCACCAGCCCGCTGCCGGGGGGCAGAGGCTCCAGCAGCAGATGCACCTCCGCGTAGTGGCGCAGGGGCTCGAAGTGGCCGATGCCCTCCACCGGGGCGGCGATGGTCTCCCGGTACAAAATGGCCCCCTCGCCGAAGGTGACCTCCATGCCGAAGCGCTCATGGATGAGCCGTCCCAAAATCTCCATCTGCACGGGTCCCATGAGCTGGGCGTGGATCTGGCGCAGGTGCTCGTCCCAGACGATGTGGAGCTGAGGGTCCTCCTCTTCCAGCTGACGGAGCTTCAAAAGGGCCGTATGCGGGTCCGTCCCCTCCGGCAGGCACACCTGATAGGTCAGCACCGGCTCCAGCACCGGCCCGGACCAGTCCGCCTCAAAGCCCAGTCCCTGGCCGGGACGGGTACGGGTCAGTCCGGTGACGGCGCAGACGGTGCCCGCCTCCGCCTGTTCAGTCAGCTGGAATTTGGCGCCGGAGTAAATGCGCAGCTGGTCGGCCTTCTCCTCCCAGATCTCCGCCTCCGCCCGGCCCGGACGGCGGTTGGTCACCGCCTCCTTGACGCGCAGGGCGCCGCCGGTGATCTTCATCCAGGTGAGCCGGGCCCCCTGGGCGTCCCGCGACACCTTGAAGATCCGGGCGCCGAACTCCGCCGGGTAGTCCGGCATGGAGGCATAGCGCCCCAGGCCCTCCAAAAACTCGTCCACGCCGGTGAGCTTCAAGGCCGCGCCGAACCAGCAGGGAAACATGGCCCGCCGGGCGATGAGGCCGGCAAGGTCCCCGTCCTCCAGCCGTCCCCGGGAGAGGTACCGGTCCAGAAGCGTCTCGTCGCACACGGCGGCCTCCTCCCAGACAGCCTCCTCCGGCGCGGAAAAATCTACGATGGACGACGACAGGGACGCCCGCAGCTCCGAGAGTACCCGCGCCCGGTCCGCCCCGGCCAGATCCATCTTGTTGACAAACAAAAACACGGGCACCTGGTACCGCTCCAATAGCCGCCACAGCGTCCGGGTATGGCCCTGGACGCCGTCGGTGCCGCTGATGACCAGCACGGCGCAGTCCAGCACCCGGAGCGTCCGCTCCATCTCGGCGGAGAAGTCCACGTGGCCGGGGGTGTCCAGCAGCGTGATCTCCGCGTCGGGCAGGTGCAGCTGTGCCTGCTTGGAAAAGATGGTGATGCCCCGCTCCCGCTCCATGGCGTCCGTGTCCAAAAAGGCGTCGCCGTGGTCCACCCGGCCCAGGCGGCGCACCGTGCCGCTGCGGTAGAGCATGGCCTCCGACAAGGTGGTCTTGCCCGCGTCCACATGGGCCAGGATGCCCGCTACCAGTTTCTTCATGGTTTACCCCATTTCTCTTGATACTACGGCGTTATCATACCATGTTCCCCTGCCGGGCGCAAGCGGCGGCGAAAAAGGCGGCCTCCCGAAGGAGGCCGCCTGAAAACCGTTACCGCTTCCCGGCGCGGCGGCGCCAGGTGAGCATGCGGACGATGGACGTGACCAGCGACGCGCCCACGGCGATGGCGGCGGCGCTGGCCGCCGTCTGGAGCCCCACCCGGGAGAACATGGGGTAGTCGCCGTTGATGAGGTAGTCCATGGTGTAGTAGAGCCCGCCGCCGGGCACCAGGGGGATGATGCCGATGATGAGGAAGATGGTGGCCGGCGCCTTGAGCACCCGGGCCAGCACCTCCGCCAGGACCGACACCACGATGGTGGCGGTAAAGAACCGGGCCGTCTCGCTGCCCAGGGGCTCCGTCAGCAGATACACCCACCAGGACACGGCGCCGATGGCGCTGCAAAGCACCATAAACAAGGGCTTGCGCACCTGGAAGATAAAGCAGAAGCTCATGCAGCCCAAAAAGGCGTACAGGCAGGGGAGGAATTTCTCCATCTCAGATCACCCCCCAGAAAAACCGCGCCAGGCCCACGGGGATGGCGATGCCCACCGCCAGGGCCATGGCGATGATGAGCACCTCGGCGAACTTGGTCAGCGCCGTCAGAAAGTCTCCGGCGATCACGTCCCGCATGACGTTAGTGATGGCGATGCCGGGCACCAGCAGCATGATGGCGCCGATGACCATCTTGTCCATGTGGATGGGCACGCCCAGATAGGAAAGGGCCAGGGGCAGCAGCACCATGGCCATGCTGGAGCATACGTAGGTGAAGAAGATGTTGGTGTCGTACCGGCTCAGGTATCCCACCGACGCCTTCACCGCCGCGCCGCAGAAAAAGGCCAGGCAGGCGTCCAGCAGCGTGCCGCCCCAGAAGAGGGTGAAAAACACCGCCACGAACCCGTGGGCCAGGTAGCTCACATACTGGGGATAGCTGGCCGCAGACGTCACCTCCTCCAGCCGGGCAAAGGCCTCCCGGGGGGCGGGCCGGTCCCGGCATACCCGGCGGCAGAGGCTGTTGAGCCGCTCCAGCTTGTCCAGGTTGATGAAGGAGGAGCGGATGCGGATGGACTTGGTGTAGTTGTGTCCGCCGTCCTGGATGTTCAAAATGACGCAGGAGGGGATGGCGAACACCTCCGTATCCTCATAGCCGTAGGCGGTGAGCAGCCGGTTGATGGAGTCCTCCACCCGGTAGATCTCCGCGCCGTTCTGGATGAGCTGGCGGCCCATCTCACAGCAGAAATTCAAAATCTGTTCCGTTCGTTCCGTCTTCATGTACGCTCCCGCCTCAAAGGGTAATTGGGTCGTGTTCCGTGAGGAACATTATAGATTCGCCCCGCCGGAAATGTCAACGTCCCTTCCTGGTTTTCGCAGGTCCGGAAAAAAATATTCCGGCGCCCTCGGGGGACGCCGGAATATGGGGTTCCAGCTTTTACAGCAGCGTATCGAACGCGGCCTTGAAGTCGGCGATGATGTCCTCGGGGTC
>NZ_URDP01000009.1 GCF_900546705.1 uncultured Oscillibacter sp.
AGGGAGTAGGCTGGATAAAACCGGCGCGAGGGTTCAAATCCCTCCTTCTGCGCCACGCGGCCGCAAAGCGAACTTTGCGGCCGCGTTTCTTTTTTGGATTTTTCAAGATCAGGAGGGTGTTTCCATGTACGACGAGCTGACGGCAGTGGATATCAAAAAGATGCAGGAGGAGCTGGATCACCGGATCCGGGTGGAGCGCCCCCAGCTGATCGAGGAGGTACAGACGGCCCGTGCCTTCGGCGACTTGAGCGAGAATTATGAATATAAGTGTGCCAAGCAGGCCAAAAACCGTAATGAGAGCCGCATCCGCTACCTGGAGCGGATGATCCGCACGGCGAAGGTCATCGAAGTGCAGGACAAGGGCGACGCGGTGGGCCTTTTCGACAAAGTGACCATCTTCAACGAGATGGTGAAAAAGGAGATGACCATCCGGATCGTGACGACCCTGCGGCAAAATGCACTGAAGGGCCTTATCAGTAAGGAGTCCCCGGTGGGACAGGCCCTGCTGGGCCGCCGGGTGGGCGACCGGGTCCAGGTGGAGGTCAGCCCCACCATGAAGTACTTTGTGGAGGTCCGCGCCATTGAAAAGGGCGAGGATGACGAGAGCCTGGAGATCGGCAGCTTTTGAGCGGCTGTTTCATAAGACGATAAAGGAGAGACCATATGCTGTTTGTATGCTACCCCAAGTGCAGCACCTGCCAGAAGGCCCGTGCCTTCCTGGAAGAGCGCGGTGCGGCCTACACCCTGCGGGATATCAAGACTGAAAACCCCACGGCGGAGGAACTGCGCCGGTGGTGGAAGATGAGCGGATTGCCCCTCAAGCGGTTTTTCAACACCAGCGGCCTCCAGTACAAGGCCCTGGGCCTCAAGGACCGTCTGCCGGAGATGGACGAGCAGGCCCAGTTGGAGCTGCTGGCTACGGACGGCATGCTGGTCAAGCGGCCCATTCTGGTGGGCGAGGACTTCGTGCTGGTTGGCTTCCGGGCAGCGGAGTGGGAGCAGCGGCTGGGATGATTGAGCGGGTGGACTTTGCACCGCTGGACGGCATCACCAAGGCGGTGTTCCGGCGGGTGTTTCACGCCCGCTTCGGCGGCGCGGACCGGTACTTCATTCCTTTTTTCTCGCCCACGGACCAGCACATCGTCACCAAGCGGGACCAGCGGGAGCTGGACGTAAACAATAATCCGGGCCTTCCCCTGGTACCCCAGATCATGACCCGCCGGGCCGACGACTTTTTGTGGGCGGCGTCCCTGATGGAGGAGCTGGGCTACCGGGAGGTGAACCTGAACCTGGGGTGCCCCTCCGGCACGGTCACCGCCAAGGGCAAGGGTTCCGGCTTTCTGGCAAAGCCCGACGAGCTGGAGCGGTTTTTCGACCAGGTGTTTGCCGCGGTGCGTCTGCCGGTGTCCGTCAAGACCCGGCTGGGGGTACAGTCGCCGGAGGAGTTTGAACGGCTCCTGGAGATCTACAACCGCTATCCCATCGCCTGCCTCACCGTCCATCCCAGGGTGCAGAAGGAGTTTTACAAGGGGGCGGTCCACCGGGACTGGTTTTCCCAGGCTGCGGCGCGCAGCCGCAATCCCGTCTGCTATAACGGGGACCTGGTGACCGTGGAGGACGTCCGGGCCTTTGAGCGGGACTTTCCCGCCGTGGAGGCGGTGATGATCGGCCGGGGGGCTGTGGCGGACCCGGCCTTGCTGCGCAAGCTCCACGGCGGCGCGCCCGCCACCCGACAGGAGCTTATGGACTTCACCGCCGAGCTCTATGAGGCCTACCAGGAATTTTACGGCCAGGTGGGCCCGGCGGCTCAGCGGATGAAGGAGGTGTGGTTCTATCTCATCCACCTTTTTGAGGGGGGTGAGAAGATCCACAAGTCCATGCGCCGCAGCCGGACGCCCCGGGAGTATGAGGCCCTGGAGGCGGAGGCCTTTTCCACATTGCCCCTGCGGGACCACGCGGTGGGCCCGCTGGTATGAAACGCAATGCGCCGGACGGCATCGACCGTCCGGCGCGTTTTTATGCCCTTTTTCAGAGCTTCCAGAGGTTCAATCCCACCTCCGGGCTGAAGGCCCGGTCCACGGTGCCCGGCAGTACCCGCACCGCCATCTCGCAGGTGGCGCTGATGACGGCCCGGTTCAGGTGGCCGCCCACCACGTGGCCCTGGCTGTCGCCGGCGCTCATGTGCAGGTGACTGTAGAATTCCCCGTTCATGGAGTCGATGGTACCCGTCAGGGAGACGATCTCATAGGGGCCGGAGAACTCGTTGGAGTGATAGGTCTTGCTGACCGTGTCAAAGACGCCCACGGTGAACTCCCGCACGGCCCCCAGAGCCTGTACGGTGGCAAGGCGGATGTTCTCCGCCAGGGCCAGCTTCTTCACCTGCTCCAAAATCTCCTCGCCGGGGTCCATCCGCACGAGATAGGTGTCCCCGAATTTCCGATATTCCATAAGTATCCTCCTTGTGCTGTGGTTTTTTCCAGCATACCACACTCCGCAGCCCAGCGCAACGGATCATTGCGTGACAAACCCGGGGGTGGATGCTATGATAAAGCTGGAGGTGAGGGACATGGTGGGACGCAATCTCAAGAGACTGCGCCAACAGGCGGGACTGACCCAGGATGCTCTGGCGGAGCGGCTCCATGTGACCCGGCAGGCGGTGTCCTCCTGGGAGACCGGCAAAACGGCGCCGGATGTGGAGACCCTGACGGCCCTGGCCGAGGCTCTGGAGGTGGATGTGCGGGCCCTGATTTACGGGCCGGAGGTAGTGGCGGAGGGCGGCTATCCCCGGTTCCAGCGGAGATATGTGGTGTGCACGGCAGTGTTTGCCGCCGTGACACTGGCTCTGCTGGTGATGGAGATGACACTCAAGCCGTATCTGCATCAGCTGAAGGGGCAGACCTTTATCCTGTGGCCTTCTTTGACGTACATCATGGCAGTGGTGCCGTTAGGGTACGCTGCCGTAGGGGCACTGGTCCCCTCGCTGTTGTCGTTGTGGGCGGATATCCGGGTACGCAGCGCCCGCGTCCGGTGGGTTTTACTGGTGGTGGGACTGCTGGCCCTGGGGACTTATCTCCTTTGGGTCGTTTCGTTTTTCGGATATGGTCCCGAGGCGGTGTATGAATACCCACTGCGGCAGTGGTATGTAGCCATGTCTACCACAGGAAACGATTTGATCCGATACAGTTCTGTGACACTGTCCGGCTGTACGCTGTTTCTGGCCTTTAACCGATAAGAAAACCCCCGGCTTCAAGCCGGGGGTTTTCTTTGTCAGGAGAGCTTCAGATCGCCCTCCTTGATCCAGCCGATGCGGCGGAAGAACAGGCCGAAGGCCCAGGTGAGGACGGCGGGGAGGATGAAGCACAAAAGGGCCATGGCCAGCCAATCCATGCCGGTGATGGCGGCCTTGGCGCCGGTAGAGACGTCGTTGACCCAGCCGGTGTAGACGCCGATGGGGCCCACCATGCCGCAGGTGCCCATGCCGCTGGCTACGCCGGAGGCGGGGTCGTTCATC
The DNA here is from genome assembly GCF_900546705.1 of uncultured Oscillibacter sp. Taxonomy (GTDB): domain Bacteria; phylum Bacillota; class Clostridia; order Oscillospirales; family Oscillospiraceae; genus Oscillibacter. Next base: position 3,512 of record NZ_URDP01000009.1, read on the forward strand.
TCAAAGTGGAACACGCAGGTGGCAAGCGGTCCGGTAATGGCGGAGGTGAGGATGGCGGGCAGCCAGATCCGGGGATTCTTCACGATGTTGCCCATCTGCAGCATGGACGTGCCCAGGCCCTGGCTGATGAGGCCGCCCCAGCGGTTTTCCCGGAAGCTGAGCACCGCGAAGCCCACCATGTTGGCGCAGCACCCGGCCACGGCGGCGCCGCCTGCCAGGCCCGTGAGGCCGATGGCGGCGCAGATGGCGGCGGAGGAGATGGGCAGCGTCAGGGCGATGCCGATGACCACGGACACCAGAATGCCCATCCAGAAGGGCTGGAGCACCGTGGCCCACTTGACGAAGTCGCCTACGGCGCTGGCGGCAGTGCCGATGGCGGGGGCCCACCAGGCGGACAGAGCCACGCCGGAGAGAATGGTCACCAGGGGCGTCACCAGCAGGTCGATTTTCGTCTCCTTGCTGACGGCCTTGCCCAGCTCCGCGGCGATGACGGCGATGAACAGCACGGCCAGGGGGCCGCCGGCTCCGCTGCCGCCGGAGAGGGTGGTGGAGCCCAGGGCGTTGGCGGCGTAGCCCACGGTCACCAGGGAGAAGAGCACCATGGGCGGGGCCTGAAGGGCGTAGCCGATGGCCACAGCCATGGCCGCGCCGCTCATGGCGGAGGCGTAGCCGCCCACGGTCACCAGAAATTCGATCCCCAGCTGGGTACCCAGGGTGTTGAGGATGGTGCCGATGAGCAGCGAGCAGAAAAGGCCCTGGGCCATGGCGCCCAGGGCGTCAATGCCGTATCGCTTGCCGGAGATGACGATGTTTTTCCGTTTTAAGAATGCCTTGAAGTTTTCCATGGGAAGCACCTGTTTCTCTATAAAAATAAATGTGGTATACAGGTGTCTTGACACCTGTATACCACATCATACCCGCATCAAGGTCTCCTGTCAAGCCCCAATCATCCTTCCAGCAGCACTCCCTGGGCCCGCAGGGCGGCGCGAACCCGCTCCAGGGCGGCCTCGTCGGGGCAGGAGAGGGTGTGCAGGTGGATGCCGCCGGTCAGATCGGACAGGGGGCGGGCGTCGGAGATGGCGCAGCGGTCCAGGAACTGGCGCACATCATGGCGGCTGGCAAGCTGCAGCGAGCCGGTGAGCTGGCCGTAGACCGGGTGCTCCACGATCACGTCCCGCACGGTGCAGCCCTCGTCCACCATGGCGTTGAGCTCCGCCTCCATTTCCGCGGCGGTGTGCTGGCAGGCCACCTGACGCACCAAGCCCGACGACTCCGGCAGCACCACGTAGCCCCGGGGAGTGGCGGAGATGGCGTCTCCGGCGGCCCGCAGCAGGGCGATGTCTCCCACGATGATCTGGCGGCTGACGGAGAACCGGCCGGCCAGCGCCGTGGCGCTGATGGGCTGGCGGGATTGATGTAGAATTTCACGGATGGCCTGACGGCGCTGCTCGGCACGCATAGGGGATGCTCCTTTCACTGTCATGACAGCAGTATACCACACCAGCGGAAAAATGCAACGCAAAGAAAAAAGGAAGCGCACTTTCGTGCGCTCCCTTTGGTACCGGTCAGCCGCCCAGATAGGCTTTTTTGATGGCGGGGCTCTCCAGCAGCTCTTTGCCGGTGCCGGAGGTGACGATGCGGCCGGTTTCCAGCACGTAGCCCCGGTCGGCCACGGAGAGGGCGGCCTGGGCGTTCTGCTCCACCAGCAGGATCGTGGTGCCGCTTTGATGGAGCTTGCGGATGATGTCGAAAATCTGCTCCACCAGGATGGGGGCGAGGCCCATGGAGGGCTCATCCAGCATCAGCAGCTTGGGTCGGCTCATGAGCGCCCGGCCCATGGCCAGCATCTGCTGTTCGCCGCCGGAGAGGGTGCCGGCGATCTGGCGACGGCGTTCCAGCAGGCGGGGGAAGGTGTTATAGACCTTTTCCATGTCCTGGGCGATGTTGGCGCCGGACTGGGTGTAGGCGCCCATCTCCAGGTTTTCCTGGACGGACATCTGCAAAAAGACCCGGCGTCCCTCAGGGACCAGGGCCAGGCCCCGGGAGACGATCTTGTGGCTGGGGACCTTGTTCAGCGGCTCACCCATAAAGGTGACGGAGCCGCTGCGGTTGTGGAGGAGTCCGGCGATGGTGTTCAGCGTGGTGGACTTGCCGGCGCCGTTGGCACCGATCAGCGTCACGATCTCGCCTTGGTTTACCTCGAAGGAGATGCCCTTGACGGCATGGATGCTCCCGTAATAGACGTTGATGTCGTCTACTTTCAAAATCGTTTCCATGCTTACGCCTCCTTCTGCTTGCCCAGGTACGCCTCAATGACGGTGGGGTTGGATTGGATTTCCTCGGCGGTGCCCTTGGCGATGACCTGGCCGAAGTTCAGCACGCAGATGCCCTCGCAGATGCTCATGACCAGCTTCATGTCGTGCTCGATGAGCATGATGGCGATCTGGAAGGTATCCCGGATCTTGACGATGTTCTCCATAAGCTCCGCCGTCTCGGAGGGGTTCATGCCTGCTGCAGGCTCATCCAGCAGCAGCAGACTGGGGTTGGTGGCCAGGGCCCGGACAATCTCCAGGCGGCGCTGGGCACCGTAGGGCAGGGAACCGGCCTTGAAGGAGGCCATCTGCTCCATGTCGAAGATGGACAGCAGCTCCATGGCCCGCTCGTGGGCGGCCCGCTCCTGCTTCCAGTAGCCCGGCAGGCGCAGCACGCCGGCCAGGGCGGAGTAGTGGGTCTGGTTGTGGAGGCCGATCTTCACGTTGTCCTCCACGCTCAGGTTGTTGAAAAGGCGGATGTTCTGGAACGTACGGGCGATGCCCATGCGGTTGATCTGGGCGGTAGTCTTGCCGGCGGTGTCCAGACCGTCCAGCAAAATGGTGCCCCGGGTGGGCTGATAGACCTTGGTGAGCAGGTTGAAGATGGTGGTCTTGCCGGCACCGTTGGGGCCGATGAGGCCGGCGATCTCCGTGCGGCCGATGGTCAGGTTGAAGTCGTTCACGGCTTTCAGACCGCCGAAGTCGATGCCCAGGTGGCTGCACTCCAGAATGGGGGATTTGTCCACATCCCGCTCGGGAACGATGGCCCGGCTGGGAACCGGCACCATTTTGGCTTTTTCAAATTGTTTAGCCATTGTTGGCGGCCTCCTTTCTTCTGCCGGGGATGGCGCGGCCCAGCAGCACGCGGCAGCGCTCGTTGTTGGTGGCCAGCATCACCAGAATCAGCACGATGGCATACACCAGCATCCGATAGTCGGAGAACGCGCGCAGCAGCTCCGGCAGCACCGTCAGCGCCGCAGCGGCGATGAGGGAGCCCCAGATGTTGCCCAGACCGCCCAGCACCACGAACACCAGAATCAAAATGGAGGTGTTGAAGTTGAACTTGGTCGCCTGGAGGGAGGAGAAGTTCAGGCCGTACAGCGCGCCGGAGGCGCCCGCCAGAGCGGCGGAGGTGACAAAGGCCATGAGCTTGTACTTGGTGACGTTGATGCCCACGCTCTCGGCGGCGATGCGGTTGTCCCGCAGGGCCATGATGGCCCGGCCGGCGCGGCTGCGCACCAGGTTGAGCACGATGACCAGCGTCAGCATCACCAGAATGAATCCGGCGGTGAAGGAGGCGATGGTCCGGGTACCGGAGGCGCCCTGGGCGCCCTTGATGATTTCCAGGCCGCCCGCCGTCAGGTTCAGATCGGCGATGGACATGTTGCCGGTGAGATTGAAGGCCATGTGGAGGCCGTTTTCATCGTAGCCCACCAGAAGGCAGTTGACCAGATCCTTGATGATCTCGCCGAAGGCCAGGGTGACGATGGCCAGGTAGTCGCCCCGCAGCCGCAGCACGGGCATACCCACGATAAAGCCCGCGATGGCGGCGAATACCGCGCCCACCACCATGGCCACGGCCAGGCGGAGGGGAGCAGAGGGAATGGCGTTTTGCAGGCTCATGGCAGCGATGATGCCGGAGAAGGCGCCCACGCTCATGAAGCCCGCGTGACCCAGGCTCAGCTCGCCCAGAATGCCCACGGTCAGGTTCAGGGAGACTGCCATGGACATGTAGCAGCAGATGGGCACCAGCTGGCCGGTCAGGGAGCGGGAGAGGACGCCGCTGCCCTGGAGCAGGTTCATGACGATGAAGGCGATGATGACGCCGATATAGGTGGCGAAGTCCGTTCGGGTGGACTTTTTCAGCTGACTGATTTTTTTCATGGAACCACCTCACACTTTCTCGGGCACGTACTTGCCCAGCAGACCTGCGGGCTTCACCAGCAGCACCACGATCAGCACGGCGAACACGATGGAGTTTGCCAGGTTGGTGGAGATATAGGCCTTGGCCATAGACTCAATGATGCCAAGCAGCAGACCGCCCAGGAAAGCGCCGGGGATGGAGCCGATGCCGCCAAACACGGCGGCGGTGAAGGCCTTGATGCCGGGCATGGAGCCGGTGGTGGGCATGAGGGTGCCGTAGGAGGAGCACAGCAGCACGCCGGCGATGGCTGCCAGGGCAGAGCCGATGGCAAAGGTGGTGGAGATGGTGAAATTGACGTTGATGCCCATGAGCTGGGCAGCGCCCTTGTCCTCGGAGCAGGCGCGCATGGCCTTGCCCATGCGGGTCATGCTGGTGAACATGGTCAGTCCCACCATGATGACAAGGCAGGTGACCACAGTGAGCAGGGACACATAGGAAATGGAGAGCTGGCCGCCGAACAGGCTCAAAGAGCCGGTGACCACCGGGGAGTAGACCTTGGGTGCGGCAGACCAGATGAGCTGGGCTGCATTTTGCAGGAAGTAGCTCACGCCGATGGCGGTGATGAGCACGGCCAGGGACGGGGCGGCGCGCAGGGGCTTGTAGGCAAGGCCCTCAATGACCACGCCCAGCACGGTGCACACCACCATGGCCAGCAGCACGGATACCACGCTGGGCAGCCCCAGGTAGTTCATGGCGCAGTAAGAGATATAGCCGCCCACCATGATGATGTCGCCGTGGGCGAAGTTGAGCATTTTCGCAATGCCGTAGACCATGGTATAGCCCAGGGCGATGATGGCGTACACACTGCCCAGGCTGATGCCGCTGATCAAGTAGGAGAGAAATTCCATCAGGAAGCACCTCTTTTTCTTCTCTTTTCCACATTCTATGGCAGAAATACGGGCAGCAGCGGCGCTGCCGCCCCTGTTTCCACCATAGAACCCGGGAAGGGCTGCCGGGAGACCCGGCAGCCGCTTCCCCGCGGTTTTACAAATTGTATGCGTCGCGCCGGAGATTACTGGGGCAGGACGTACACGCCGTCCTGGATGACGAAGGCGGTGGGATCCTTGGACACGGCACCGTCGGCGGACCAGGTCATGCCCTTGCCGGTCAGGCCGTCATAGGACAGCGTGGGCATGACGGGGACGATGGCCTCGCAGATGTCGGCGGCGGACATGTCGGCCGTGCAGCCGGCGGACTCCAGAGCGGCCTTGAGGATGTACACGGCGTCATAGGCGTCGGCGGCGAACTGGTTGGGGGTCTCGCCGAACTGATCTTCATACTCGCTCACGAAGCTCTGGTTCTCCTCCAGGGTGGCGGAGAAGGGAGTCAGCAGCATGACGCCCTCGGCCAGAGCGGGATCAAAGCCCTCCATGGTCAGGATGCCGTCCATGCCGTCCACGCCGAAGAAGGTGGGCGCATAGCCCATGGCGTTGGCCTGGCTGAGGATGACGGAAGCGGGCTGATAGTACATGGGCAGGAACAACGTGTCGGCACCGGCGGCCTGGGCGGCAGTCAGCTGCACGGAGAAGTCGGTGGCGGTGTCCTTGGTGAAGGTGCCCTCATCCACGATGGTCAGGCCCTTGGACTCAGCCTCGGAGACGAAAGCGTCCCGGATGCCCTGAGAGTAGGCGTCATCGTTCTGATAGAGGACGTAGATCTTGGCGTCAGCCATGTTCTCAGCCATGTAGTCGGCGGAGCTGGTGCCCTGGTTGGGGTCGGTGAAGCAGACCTGGAAGACGTTGTCCTTGCCGGAGGTGACGTCGGTGGAGGAGGCGGAGGGGGTCAGCATGAAGGTCCGGTCCTCATAGCACTTGGCACCGACGGAAACAGAGGGGCCGGTGGTGGTGGGGCCGACCAGCAGCTGCATACCCCAGTCCATCAGGTTGTTGTAGGCGTTGACGGAGGTCTCACCGTCGTTGACATCGTCCTCGCTCTTGAGCTCGAACCGGATGTCGCCGCCGGCGGCATTGATCTCGTCCACGGCGATCTTGGCGCCGTTGGCCACGGCCTGGCCGTAGATAGCAGCGTCACCGGTCAGGGGGCCGATGGTGCCGATCTTGAAGGCGGCGCCTTCCGCGGTGGCACCGTCTTCAGAGGTGGTGCCGCCATCCTGCTGGCCGCAGGCGGTGAGCCCGGCCACCATGGCCAGCGCCATGGCAAGACATGCAAACTTCTTGTTCATCATCTTTTCTCCTTTATTGAAAAAATATTATACAAAAAAGCGGCTCCGCCCATGAGCGGAACCGCTTTACTGTATCACAACAGTAATGTGCGCTTTCGCGGCATGGGGGATAAGAACCAACCCAGCAGGACTGCCAGCAAAGCCAGGTTCAGCAGGGAAATGCCCGCTACCAGAATGTTTACCAGGCATACCAGGGCGAAAATAATAATGGACGCCACAATAATGGCGTCCAGAATCACACGGATGGCAGTATAAGCGGCACAATGCGCGCAGGAGGAAGCGGCCTCTGCCTGATGGGCAGACGCACGATAGGACTTCATGTGGGAAGTGAACATTGCGTACGTCATGGTGCCGTCTCCTTTCTGCAAGACTGCCTGGAAATTACTTTTTATTGTACTCATTCAAAGGACTAAAGTCAATCCGCTGTTTGCCGTCAAAACACACAGAAAACGGCGGAGCGAAACCGGTATTATTTACAAAAAATTCAAAAAATGAGGCTGATTTAAAAAAATAGTTGCGCATAACAACAAAACGGGATTGACTTGCAGGGGGGATATGATATGATGGGGACAGACATACACGGGCTTTCGCAAACGTTTGAGCCCGGAGAGGAGGAAAAGGCTGTGCGGACGGTACTGGGGTATCTGCGGCCCTACTGGCTCCGGGTTGCCTGCGGCGTGAGCATCAAGTTTATGGCCGCGGTGCTGGAGCTTGTCTTGCCGCTGCTGCTGGCCCACGTGATCGACGATCTGGTGCCTCTGGGGGACATGGGACCCATCTGGCGGACGGGGGCGGTCATGGCGGCGGTGGCCTTCGGCGCCGTGGGATGCAACATCACGGCCAACCGGATGGCGGCGCGGGTGTCCATGGAGATGACCTGTGCCCTGCGCCGTGACCTGTACGCCAGGACGGCGGGCCTCTCCTGCGCCCAGATGGACCGGTTCTCCGTCTCATCCCTGGTCTCCCGCCTGACCAACGATACATATAATGTGCATCAGATGGTGGATAAGGTGCAGCGGGGCGGCATCCGGGCCCCCATGCTGGTGCTGGGGGGACTGACACTGACGTTTTTGCTGGAGCCGGTGCTGGCACTGGTGCAGCTGGGGGTCTGCGCGGCCACGTTTTTCACCATCTATCAGGTGACGCGCCGGGGCATCCCCCGCTATACCGCCGCCCAGACGGCGGTGGACACGGTGGTGCGGATCATCCGGGAGAACGCTGCCGGCGTCCGGGTCATCAAGGCGCTGGGCTGTCAGAACCGGGAGCGGCAGCGGTTTGAAACGGCCAACGCCGCCGCCAGGGACCGGGAGTCCGAGGCCGGCGTGGTCATGGCGGCTGCCAACCCCACCACGGACTTTCTGCTGAACGTGGGGCTGATCCTGGTGGTAGCCGTGGGAGCGGTGCGGGTACAGGAGGGACGGATGGCCTCCGGGCAGATCGTGGCTTTTTTGTCCTACTTTACCCTGATTCAGACGGCCACCTTGGGCGTTTCCAAGACATTTTTGCGCATCAGCAAAGGCGCCGCCTCTGCCCGGCGCATCGAACAGGTACTGCATGCACTCATGGATCAGCCGGTGTACCTGCCGGAGAAGAAAAACGGCGCGGAGCTGGGCATGGAGCAGGTATCCTTTTCCTACCTGGGGGTGGAGCAGGACTTGAGTGAGGCCTCCTTTTCCCTGCAAAAGGGGCAGACGCTGGGCATCCTGGGCCCCACTGGCAGCGGAAAGACCACGCTGGTGAGTCTGCTGCTGCGGCTGTACGACGCGGACGAGGGCACCGTGTGGGTGGGCGGCGCGGATGTGCGGTCTTACCAGCGCCGGGCGCTGTCCGACCGGTTCGGCGTGGTGTTCCAGAACGACACGCTGCTGGCAGGCACGGTCTATGAAAATATCTCCTTTTTGCGCCATCTTCCCCGGGAGGACGTGGAGCGGGCGGCGCGGACGGCCCAGGCCTGGTCGTTCATCTCCCGGATGCCGGGGGGACTGGACGCGGCGGTGGAGCTGCGGGGGGCCAACCTCTCCGGCGGCCAGCGCCAGCGGCTGCTGGTCGCCCGGGCTTTGGCGGGCCGTCCGCCGGTGCTGGTGCTGGACAGTGCGGACAGCGCCCTGGACTACCGCACCGCTGCGGCGCTCCACGCCGCCGTCCACCGGGAATTTCCGGACATCACCCTGGTGGTGATCTCCGAGCGGATTGCCTCGCTGCGTCAGGCGGACCACATCTTGGTGCTGGAGGACGGGTGCATCACCCACCAGGGGAGCCATGAGGCACTGATCCGGGATTGTCCCCGTTACCGGCGCATGGCCCAGCTGCAAATGGGGGAGGAGGCCGTATGAAGAAAAAACGAGCGGTGCTGCGGCGGCTGTGGCCGTTTCTGCGGCCCTACGGCGGGAGGCTGTGCGTCCTGGCGGTGTGTTTGGTGGCCAACAACCTGCTGACGCTGTGCATCCCCATGCTCTCAGGCTGGGGGGTAGGCGCTGTGGGCACGGAGCCGGGGGCGGTGGACTTTGGGGCGGTGGGGCGCTGCTGCGCCGGGATGGGTGTGTGCTGCGCCGGGGCATCCGCCCTGAACTACCTGGTCTCGTCCCGGATGATCCGCCTGGCCCAGTCCGTGTCCTATGACCTGCGCCGGGCGGCGTTCGACCGGGTCAGCGAACTGCCGGTGGAGTATTTTGACACTCACCCCGCCGGGGACATCATCAGCCGCATCTGCTACGACGTGGATACGGTGAATGCTACGCTGTCCACGGATCTTTTGCAGATTGCCACCAGCTTTTTGACGGTGGGGGGCTCCTTTGCCATGCTGCTGCTTCTCTCGCCCAGGCTGTCGCTGGTATTTTTCGTAACGGTGCCGCTGTCGGTGGTGCTCACCTGGGCCCAGATGCGGCGGATTCAGCCCCTGTTCCGCCGGCGGTCCCGGGAGCTGGGTGCCCTCAACGGATTTGCGGAGGAGCGGATGGCCTGCCGCCAGGCCATCCGGGTCTACGGGGTGGAGGAGGCGGACATCCGCCAGTTTTCCGAATTCAACGAGAAGGCGTCCCGGGCCTACTATGAGGCCGACCGGGCCAGTGTGGCCCTGGGACCCTCGGTGAACTTCATCAACAACCTGTCCCTGGCCGCCATCAGCGTGTTCGGCGCCCTGCTGTATCTGGGCGGGGGACTGCCTCTGAGCACGCTGACCTCCTTTGTGCTCTACTCCCGGAAGTTCTCCGGCCCCATCCGGGAGGCGGCGGATCTGCTGGGGGAGCTCCAGGCCAGCGTGGCGGCGGCAGAGCGGGTGCTGGAGCTGATCGCACAGCCAACCGAGCCGGGGGACGGGCCGGACGCGGTACCTGCCAAATCCCTGCGGGGCGCCATCGACTTTGACCGTGTGGTGTTCGGCTACGACCCGCAAAAGCCGGTGCTGCGGGAATTCACTGCCCACATTCCGGCGGGGACGCTGGTGGCGGTGGTGGGGGCCACCGGCGCGGGAAAGACCACGCTGGTGAGCCTGCTGCTGCGGTTCTACACGCCACAGAGCGGCTCCATCACCATCGACGGCGTACCGGTAGGGGACTACAGCCGGGACGGGCTGCGCCGGCGATTGGCGCTGGTGATGCAGGACACCTGGCTCTTCGGCGGCACCATTGCCGAAAATATCGCCTACGGCACACCCGGCGCCACCCGGGAGCAGATCATCCAGGCGGCCAAGGCGGCCCGCATTCACCGCTATATCATGTCGCTGCCCCAGGGATATGACACGGTGCTCGCGGATGAGGGAGCAGGGGTGTCCAAGGGCCAGCGGCAGCTGCTGGCCATCGCCCGGTGCTTTCTGACGGATGCGGACATCGTGATTTTGGACGAGGCCACCTCCAACGTGGACACGGAGACGGAGGGGGCCATCAGCCAGGCCATGGAGAATCTGCGCCGTGGCCGCACCTGCTTTGTCATCGCCCACCGACTGGCCACCATCCGGGGAGCCGACCGGATTCTGGTGCTGGAAAACGGCACCGTGGCCGAGTCGGGTACCCACGACGAGCTGCTGCGCCGTGGCGGTACCTACGCGGCGTTGTACGCCGCCCAGTGGGCCCGTGAGGATCTGTGAGCGGAGAGAAAAAGAGAGCCGGAGAGGCGATTGCCTCTCCGGCTCCTTGTTTTCCGGTCAGACTGCCGGGAACGATCAATAGCACTTGCGGTAGATGGCCTCTTCGCTCTCCAGATCGAAGGGATAGTAGGCGTTGGTCATCAGGCGCTGCTGGTTGGCCTCCACGGACAGGGGGAAGGCCTTGAAGTCGGCTTCGGTGAAGCCGCAGTCCCGCAGGGGGCGCAGGGGCAGAATGCGCTGGAGCAGGGCGTTGAGGTAGGGAATGGCGTCCTTGACCTCGCAGCCGGTGATGCTGGCAATGAGCTGCTTGAACTTCATGATCTCGCCGTCGGGCTTCTTCTCATCGTAGTAGTCCAGAATGGCGCCGAAGAGCATGTAGTTGCTCTCGCCGTGAGGCACATGATAGGTGCCGCCCAGAGGGAAGCTCATGCCGTGGACAGGGCCGCAGCCGGCCTTCAGGAAGGCGATGCCGGCGTAGAAGGAAGCGGTGACGAACTCGTCCATATACTCGAAGCGGGCATCCTGACCCTTCTCGTCGATGAGCTTGAAGCCCTTGAGGATCATGTCCATGGCCTTCTCGCTGAAGAGCTCAGAGGTCATGGTCTTGCGGTGGGGGCTCAGGAAGGACTCAGTGGCGTGGACCAGAGCGTCGATGGCGGAGCAGGCAAAGGGCTTGTAGGGCAGGGTCCGCAGCAGGTCGGGGATCAGGCACACCTTGTTGGGGATGATGTCGTCGGACACCAGGCCCAGCTTGGTCTCGCCGCCGGTGAGCACGCCGTCCTTCTCGTCCTTGACGATGGCCACGGAGATGTTGGTGCACTCGGAGCCGGTGCCGCAGGTGGTGGGGATGGCAATGACGTCCTTCTCATGCACAACGGGGAAGCGCTTGAAATACAGGTTGTGCACGGTGTCGGGACGCTTGCAGCCCAGCAGCTTGCAAAGGTCCATGATGGCGCCGCCGCCCACAGCGATGACACGGTCATAGCTGTCGTAGGGGATGGCGTCGTACATGACTTGGATCATTTCCTCGCTGGGCTCGCCGGCACCGAACTTCTCCTGGAACACGAAGTTGCACTTGAGGCCCAGGTCCTTCATGAAGGGGGTGTAGATGAACTCGTTGGTGAGCACCACATCCCGCTCGTTCAGGTTGAATTCCTTGGCCATGTCGGCAAAGGTCTTGAACTTGTACACGGTGGGGGCAAAGATAATTTCTCTCTTGTCGGCCATCAAAGAAGCGCTGAATGCATCCATGTTTGGTTCTCCTTTACAAATTATTTGCTATGGCGATACAGGCAGGGCCCGACGGGCCCTGCCGGGTATCCGAAATTACTTGCGGGAGACGGCCTTCTTCACCGCGGCGACGATGTTGGCCGCGCGCAGGCCGTACTCGTCCATCAGGAAGTCCTGGGGACCCACCTGGCCGAACCGGTCCTGCACGCCCACGAACTCCTGCACGGTGGGCAGGTTCTTGGCCAGGCAGTTGGCCACCACGCTGCCCAGACCGCAGGTGACGTTGTGGTTTTCGGCAGTGACGATAGCACCGGTCTCGCGGGCGGCCTTGATGACCAGCTCCTCGTCCAGGGGCTTCCAGGTGAACATATCGATGACCCGGACGGAGATGCCCTCCGCAGCCAGGGCCTCGTAGGCCTTCAGGCTCTCGTCCACCATGATGCCGGAGGTGATGATGGTGGCCACGTCCTTGTCAGACTCGTGGAGCACCACGCCCTTGCCGATCTCAAACTCGGAGCCCTCGCCGTAGACCTGGATGATGCCCTTGCGGACGAAGCGGGTGTAGCTGACGCCCTCCACGTTCACCAGCTGACGGGTGATGCTCTTGAGCTGGTCGTAGTCGGCGGGGTCCAGCACGGTGGTGCCGGGGATGGACAGATACATGCCGCCGTCCTCCAGGGGCATGTGGGTGCCGCCGTTGAACGCGGCGGTGACACCGGCGTCGGAGCCCAGAACCCGGACGCTGAGGCCCGCGTAGGCGGCGGACATGTAGATCTGGTCATAGCAGCGGCGGGAGGAGAAGGTACCGAAGGAGTGGAAGAAGACCTTCTTGCCGGTGGCAGCAAGACCGGCGGCCACGCCGGCGCCGTTGGCCTCGGCGATACCGGCCTCAAAGGCCCGGTCGGGATAATTCTTCTTGAGCATCTTGGTGTTGATGCAGCCCATCAGGTCGCAGTCCACGTAGCAGATGGACTTGTCCTCCGCCATCATCTCGTTCAGAGTCAGAGCGAGACCATCCCGGCAGGCCCGGGAATCCTTTTCATGCTTTCCGATCAGTTTCACATTCATAGCTCTGGCCCTCCTTTAAGCGTTCTTGGCGTCTTCGTAAGCCTTTTCGGCAGCGGCCAGCGCCTCGGCCCACTGTTCTTCGTTGGGCTGAGAGGAGTGGTCGTGCTTGGGCTCGGCGAAGGTGGCACCCTTGCCCTTGCAGGTGTCCAGCACGATGCAGCTGGGCACACCCTTCTTGGCGAAGGCGTTCTGGATGGCGTTATAGATGGCGGTCACGTCGTGGCCGTCGATCTCCTGGGTGTACAGGCCGAAGGCCTCAGCCTTCTTGGCCAGGTCGCCGTGGGCCAGAATGTCGTCGGTGGGGCCGTCCAGCTGATAGCCGTTCTTATCGATGAAGAAGATGATGTTGTCCAGCTTGTGGGCGTAGGCAAAATGGAAGCCCTCCCACACCTGGCCCTCGTCGGCCTCGCCGTCGCCCACCACGCAGAAGACGTGGTTGGTGCGGCCGTCGATCTTGTTGCCAAGAGCGGCGCCCACAGCGGTGGACACGCCCTGACCCAGAGAGCCGGTGGTCAGATCCACGCCGGGGGTCAGCTTGCGGTCGGTGTGGCTGGGGAACTTGGTGTGGGGATGATTGAGGGTATAGGCCTCCTCCATGGGATAGTAGCCCATCAGGCCGTAGGTGGCGTAGGCCACGGGGCCGGCGTGGCCCTTGGACAGCACCATCCAGTCGCGGTCTTCCCAGCGGGGGTTCTTGGGGTCGAATTTCATGACCTCGCCGTAAAGGACGGCCATCAGGTCAGCCAGATCCATGGAGCCGCCCACATGGCCGAACCCACGGGAGTGGATGACCTTCAGAGTCTCCAGACGAATCTGAGCTGCCAGAACCTTGCAGTTTTTCTCATTCATCGGGTGTTTCTTCCTTTCCTTTTTTGATTGGCGGACGCAGGGCCAAAGCCCGGCGGCGCCGGATGCACGGATCAAAGGGAAACTTCCTCCAGTCGGACGGGGCGATGCTCCCGGGCCGACCGGGTGCAGGCGATGGCCAGCACGGTGGCCCGCAGGGCGTCCTCGCCGCCCACAGGCACGGGGGAATCGTCTTCCACAGCGCGGACAAACTGCCGGATCTCCTCCTGAAAAGCGGGCAGATACCGCTCCAGGAAAAACCAGGGAGGACCCTGGCGGCGAATGCCGTCGGCTGTGGCCAGAACGGCGGTGGAGGGGGCGTCGTTTCCGATGGACACGCAGCCCAGAGAGCCGAACACCTCAGCCCGCTGGTCGTATCCGTAGACCGCCCGGCGGGAGTTGTCAATCACGGCCAGGGCGCCGCCCCGCAGACGCAATACCGCCGCGGCGGTGTCCACGTCGCCCTCCCGGCCGATGGCCGGGTCGACGAGCACCGATCCGGCGGCATAGACCTCTTCCACCTCACAGCCGGAGAGAAAGCGGACCATGTCCAGATCGTGGACCGTCATATCCAGAAACAATCCGCCGGAAGAGCGCACGAATTTTGCAGTGGGCGGCTCGGAGTCCCTGGAGCAGATCTTGACCATCTGCACCGACCCGACCTTCCCGTCCTGCACAGCCTGGTGGAGGGCCTGGAAATTGTGGTCAAAACGGCGGTTGAATCCCACTTGGTATTTTAACCCCGAGCGGCTTGCCGCGTCAATGACCGTTTGGATTTTAACAAGCGAAAGATCCACCGGTTTTTCGCAGAAAACGTGCTTGCCGGCCGCCAGTGCCTCCAGGGAGATGGCGGCGTGGGTGTCCGAGGGGGAGCAGATGAGCACGGCGTCGATCTGGGGGTCCCGGAGTACCTCCCGGTAGTCCTGCGTCAGCACCTGCGCACCGGCCTCCTGCGCCAGGCGCTGGATTTCGGGCCGCAGGTGCGGCGCGGCGATGGCACGGATGCGGGCACCGGGGACGCCGGAGACGATGCCTTGGATGTGGACGCGGCCCATGCGGCCGGCGCCGATGATGCCGAGCTGGAGCATAAAAGCCTCCTTCTCACCTGTGCCCGGAGCGGAGGATCCGCCCCGGGCAGGTATCTTAGCTGTACTGGGCGCCCACGCCGTCCACCATGGCGTCGTAGGCCCGCTTGACCTTGTCGTAGTTTTTGTCCCGGTCCAGGGCCACGCCCCGGCCCACGCCGTCGACGATGTACCCGGCGCCGGCGTCCTCCAGGGCCTGGTCCAGCTCGCCCAGCAGCGCCGGGGCGGAGCCGGGATCGGTGGAGCGGCCGTCGAAGATCACGTGGACGAAGACCCGGTCCAGCCCGGCGTCGTGGGCCATGCGGCAGATGGACACGGCATAGTCCATAGACCCGTGGGAGGACTTGTGGGTCAGGAGCATAATGAGGTGCAGGGCGGAGCCGTGCTGGAGGGCGTGCCGGATGGCTTCCAGGAACACGGGATTTTTCTGGAAGCTGCCGTCCTTCACGGCGGTGTCCAGTCGGACGTCATCCTGCATGACCGTCCGCCCGGCGCCCAGGTTGGTGTGTCCGGCCTCAGAGTTGCCGGCCTTGCCCTCGCCCAGGCCCACGTAAGTGCCGGAGGCGTGGAGGCGGCACCAGGACTCCTTGGCAAGCAGACTGTCCCAGTAGGGGGTGTCGGCCAGATGGATGGCGTCGCCCTCATCGCCCCCTCCCAGGCCCCAGCCGTCGCAGATGATGAGCAGCATTTTCCGGCCCTCACCGAAGTCGTGGCCCCGGACCAGGGAGGTGCCGGTCATCTCCGGCGGCTTCGGGATGCCCATGACCTCCAGCACCGTGGGAGCCACGTCCCCCAGGCACCCGTCCCGCAGCTCCAGTCGGTCGGGACTGGCGGGGTCCATCAGCACGAAGGGCACCAGGTTGGTAGTGTGGGCGCCGTGGGGCTTCCCGGCGGCGGTGTAGAGCTGTTCGATGTTGCCGTGGTCGGCGGTGACCGCCACCACGTAGCCCTTGGCCAGGGCGTCGCTGACCACCAGCTCCAGGGCACGGCTCACGTGGCCGCAGGCTTCGATTTTGGCGGCGGTGTTCTGGGTGTGACCGATGACGTCGCCGTTTGCGAAATTGGTGACCACGAAGTCGTATTTGCCCAGGGCCTCGGTTACTTTTCGGGCCACCTGGGGCAGTGACAGCTCCGGCTTCTGGTCAAAGTCGATGCCCTTGGGGGAGGGGACGCACACATCGTCCTCACCGGGGAAGGGGTCGTTTTCGCCGCCGTTGAAGAAGAAGGTCACATGGGCAAACTTCTCCGACTCGGCGCAGTGAAATTGCCGTTTGCCCGCCTGGGAGAGCACCTGGGCCAACGGCCGGACCACATGGGCGGGTGCAAAAGCCACCGGCAGGTTTTTGAATTTTTCATGGTAGAGGGTCAGAATGGAGAAATACAGCCCCTGGAGTTCGTGCCGCTCCACCGGATGGAAGTCCGGCTCGGTGAAAAGCTCCGTCAGCTCAATCTCCCGCTCGCCCCGGCGGCAGCAGAAGACCACGGCATCGTTGTCGTGGACCGTACCGGCGGGCGCGCCGCTTTCCGTCAGTACCATGGGTTCAAGATGGTAGTCGTCCATCCCCTGGGCATAGGCTTTGCGCACGGCATTTGCCAGCCGGGCGCCGCCCCGATCGATTTGTGACATGGGTTACGCCTCCTTCATCTGCAATCAAACGTGAACGGGTAGGTCATACCAGCGGCGGCAGCAGGTCCAGAATCTGCCGGAAGTCCTCGATAACGGCATCGGGCCGGTTGTCCTCATTGAAGCGGATGGGATGCTTTTTCTCCGGAGAGTCGAAGATGATGTTGTAGCCGATGCCGGCAGCCTTGGCGCCGGGAATGTCCCGCTTGATGTTGTCCGCCACGGACACACACTCCGCCGCCGTGACGCCCAGCTCCCGGCAGGCCATGTCGTAGATCTCGCCGCAGGGCTTGCGCAGATGGCACACGGAAGAGAGCACCACGCAGTCGAAATATTGGTCCAGTCCGTCTTCCTCCAGCCAGTCGGGCACCTCGTGTTCACCGATCAGGTTGGAGATGATGCCCAGCTTGTAGCCCCGCTGGTGGAGGGTGCGGATGACCTCGGCGCCGCCGTCCACCACCACCCGGCGGCCCTTGCTCTGGCGGTACTGGAAGCTCAGCTCATGGCAGACCTGGCGGATGCGCTGGCGGTCGTAGTCCGGCAGCAGCCACTTGCACCACAGCTCCTCATCCCCGGACTCCTTGTTTTCGCCCAGAGCCCAGTCCCGGTAGGGCGCATAGCGCTCCTCCACCAGCTGGTAGAACTCCTCATAGGGCAGATCTGTACCGGCGATTTCCGCCAGCTTGCGGCGGGCGTGGCGCATATAGGGCTCCTCCAAAAGCGCAATGCGAAGCGTGCCGCCCAGGTCGAAGAACACGGCTTTGAACGTACTTGCTTTTTCCATGACAAAGTGCCTCCTTATTGAACTGCGTGCCCGAGTGCCGTCGGTGCACACCCCGGGAAAACGTGGGCAGGGCGGGGACGCGCCGCGGCCGTCGGAGACGGCTGTGGAAACGGAGTGTAAACGTTTGCAATTTTTTCGCAGTTTTATTCTAAAATATCGCCGGGAGAATTGTCAATATACCAAATGCCGAAGAGTTGGGGCGTTTTTTGCCTTTCTGCCTAATGACCCCGGAAAGACAGATTCGTATTGACATTACAGGAAAAATCAGATATTCTTTTCATAGACATTCTGTTGCTGAACAGGCGGGAGCCTGTTTTGAAAATGAAACGGAAACGTTTGCGATTCTTGCCGGCCAAAAGGATGGTCAACTATGAAAAATGTAACATTAAAGGATGTGGCCAAGGCGGCAGGCGTATCCTACGCCACGGTTTCCCGTGCGCTCTCCGGCAGCCCCCAGATCGGCAGGGACACCCGGGAGCGGATCATCAAGCTTTGCGACGAGATGGGGTATACCACCAACTATGTGGCCCGCTCCATGGTCATGAAAAAGACGGACCTGATCGGCCTGGTGGTGCCCTCCATCGACAACCAGTTTATGTCGGAACTGGCGTACTACGCGGAAATGAGCGCCCGCTCCCACGGATATAACATCATGCTGTGCAACTCCGGACCGGATCTCAAGCAGGAAAAGACGGTGGTCAAGCTGCTGCTGGGCCGTCAGGTGGACGGCATCCTCATCGTCCCCCAGAGCCCGGATACCTACGAGAATATCCGGGCTTTCACCGACCAGGTACCCACGGTGTTTTTGTCGGAGAACCTGCGGGACCAGCCCCAGAGCTATGTGGCCGTGGACAACAGCCACGGCACCTACATCGGCACCAAGTACCTCTATGAGCTGGGCCACCGGGATATTCTCTATTTCGGCCGCCGTCACTCCACCACCCACCAGCTGCGGGCGGAGGGGTACATGAAGGCCTGCCGGGAGCTGAACCTGCGGGAGCAGTACTTCAACAGTGAGTTTCCCCGCTCCTCCATCACCAACGGCTATCAGCTGGCCCGGGAGCTGTTCTCCAAGCCCATTACCTACACGGCCATCTTCGCCTCCACGGACTCCAACGCCCTGGGCATTTTAAAGGCCGCGGACGAGATGCACATCGATATCCCCCGGCAGCTGAGCCTGATCGGCTTTGACAATATCCCCTCCACGGCGCTGCCCCGCATTGAGCTGACCACCATTGAACAGCCCAAGCGGGAGATGGCGGTGCAGGCGGTGGATATGCTGCGGGACAAAATAGAAAACGGGACCCAGGGCTACGTGCATCAGATATTGATGCCGGGCCTTGTCAAGCGGAGTACGTGCCAGCCCCTGTGAGGCGGCGCACCGCGTGTTGGAATACGGCGCCCGGACCCGGGCGCGAACGATTTTGAAGGGAGCGGAACAAACAATGAACGGTTATCTGTATGATCCCCACACCCACACGGCGGAAACCAGCAAGTGCGGACACCTGAACGCCGCCGATGTGGTGGACCGGTATGTCCGCCACGGCTTTTCCGGCCTGGTGGTGACGGATCACCTGCATCCGGAGTACCTTTCCCGGATCGACGTGGACCACAACTGGGATCATGTGATGGACCACTATCTTTCCGGCTACCATGCCTCCAAGGCCCGGGGTGACCAGGTGGGCCTGGACGTGATATTGGGCGCGGAGCTGCGCTTCCCGGAAAACGACAATGACTACTTGGTCTACGGCATTGACGAGCAGTGGCTCCGGTCCAACCCCTATATGTGCTGCATGAGCGCCCAGGAATTCTACGACAAGTTCCACGACCAGGTGCTCATCATCCACGCCCATCCCTTCCGGGAGGGCAGCGCCCCCGTTCAGGAGACGGCGGTCCACGGCGCGGAGATCATCAACGGCAACCCCCGCCACGATAACCACAACGACCTGGCCCTGGCGCTGTGCCGGCGGCACCCGGAGTACTACCGCCTGGCCGGCTCCGACACCCACCGGGACGGGGATGAGGCCCGTGCGGGCGTGGTGCTGGCCGAGCGGGTGCACGATTCCTACGCCTACAAGGCCATGATCGAGTCCGGCCGCTTCCACCTGTGGAGCCCGGAGTTTGAGTCCTTTGTGGAGGCCGACGAGGCCATGCGGAAAGGAGAGGCAAAATGAGTCAGTATGATTCCCTGATTATCGGCGAGGTTGCTCAGGACACCAATGTGGATTACGACGGCACCGTGGTGAAGGCCATCGGCGGCGCGGTGTACTACTCCGGCTTCGCGGCGGCCAATATGGGCCATAAGATCGCGGTGCTGCCCAAGGCGGATACCCGCGCGGTGGATCTGAAGGCGGCTTTTGCGGCGGCCCCCAACATCACCGTTTATCCCCTCCACAGCGATACGTCCTTTGTGACGAAGAACGTCTACCACACGGCGGACCGGGAGCGGCGCACCTCCACGGTGGACAGTATGATTACCCCCTACCGCCCGGAGGAGGTGCCCGACATCGACGCGGCCATCTGGCATCTGGCAGGCCTGGCAGCCGGTGACATCCCCGACGAGATGATCCCCTTTGCGGCGCAGCACGCCATGGTGGCCATCGACGTGCAGACCATGCTCCGCTGCGTGGAAAACGGCGGCATGGTGTACCACGACTGGGCGAAAAAGAAAGAGATGCTGCCCTACATCCGGTTTTTGAAGACCGACGCGGCGGAGGCCCAGATCCTCACCGGCACGGAGGATCGTGCCCAGGCGGCCCGGATGCTCTGCGACTGGGGCGCCAAGGAGGTGCTCATCACCCACAACTCCGAGGTGCTGGTCTACGACGGCAAGGAGATCTACACCTGCCCCATCAAGGCCCGGAACCTGTCCGGCCGCACCGGCCGGGGGGACACCACGTTTGCCTGCTACATCACGGAGCGGCTCACCTGCGACGTGCCCACCGCCCTGCGCACCGCTACGGCGCTGGTCTCCTTGAAGATGGAGACGCCGGGCCCCTATATGGGCACCCGGGCGGACGTGGAGGATTACATCAAGGAATTTTACTGATACAAGAAAAAGACGCCGCCCGGCCGGGCGGCGTCTTTTTTTGCGGTCATTTGCGCAAATGGACGGCGGCGTCCACATCGGCGGGCATCCGCCGCAGGACGTAGAGCTGGATGGGGATTGCGCTGATGAGGGTCAGCAGATCGGAGGCGGACTGGGTCATCTCCACGCCCAGGAAGCCCAGCGTGTGAGAGAGCAGGAACACCAGGGGAATGAAGAACACGCCCTGGCGCGCCATGGCCAAAAACGTGGCGGGGACCGTCTTGCCGATGGTCTGGAGCATCATGTTGCTCATGACAATCCAGCCCTGGAAGCAGAAGGTGACGCACTGGAAGCGCAGGGCGGCGGCACCGTAGGCGATGACGTCCGGGTCGTCCTGGAACAGGGCGATCAGCTGGGGGGAGATGATAAAGCCCACCACGCTGACGGCCAGCAAAAAGCAGGTGGAGGCCTTGACGCAGAACCAGAAGCCCGCCTTCACGCGGCTGTAGAGCCCGGCGCCGTAGTTGAAGCCGCACACGGGCTGGAAGCCCTGTCCGAAGCCGATCATGGCGCTGCCGCCGAACATGGTGATGCGCTGGACGATGCCCATGGCGGCGATGGCGGTGTCCCCGTAGGGGCCGGCGGCCTGATTGAGGCAGATGGTGGCCACGGAGGCCAGGCCTTGCCGGCCCAGGGAGGGCAGGCCGCCCTTGACGATCATGGCGTAGTAGGCGGGTTTGAGCTGGACCTTGGAGATGTGGATCTTCAGGTTGCCGCCCCGGGCGCAGCCGGCCAGCAGCAGGCAGAAGCTGATGAACTGGCTGATGATGGTGGCCCAGGCGGCGCCGGAGACGCCCAGGTCCATCCAGAAGATCATAATGGGGTCCAGGACGATGTTCAGCACGGCACCGGAGGTGATGCCCACCATGGCGTAGGCGGCACTGCCCTGGAAGCGAAGCTGATTGTTGAGCACCAGGGAGGCGGTCATCCAGGGGGCGCCGAAGAGGATGATCCGCAGATAAGCCCGGGAGTAGGGCAGGATGGTGGGGGTGGAGCCCAGGAGCGTGGCCAGGGGCGTCAGGAAGATCTGACCCACCACGCAGATGAGAATTCCGGCGGTCAGGGCGGAGAAAAAGCCGGTGGCGGCCATGTTTTCCGCCTCATCCAGGTGCTGCTTGCCCAGCTCCCGGGAGATGAAGTTGCCGCTGCCGTGGCCGAAGAAAAAGCCGATGGCCTGGATGATGGCCATGAGGGAAAAGACCACGCCCACGGCGCCGGTGGCGCTGGGGTTTTTCAGCATGCCCACAAAGAACGTGTCCGCCATGTTGTAAAAGGAAGTCACCAGCATGCTGATGATGCACGGCAGAGCCAGGCGGCAGACCAGATGGCCCACGGGGGTCTGTGTCATCTCCCGGAATTTTTGCTCCTGCTTTTCGTCCATGGAATACACCTCGCAGAGTTTTTGTATTTTTCCCGTATTTTTAACAAAATTATAACACAGCCCGGGGCGACGGAAAAGACATATTTCCGGAAAACGCCGCACGGGGCCATGCCCGGCGGCATAGAATGGGCATACCCGGAGACAGATGGCCGGGATTTGACATCAGGAAGTGAGGGAACTGTCTTGCGAATCAATGAAGAGACGCCGTCCCTGACCCAGGCGGAGACGTCCTGCCCGCTGGACGGATGCAACAAAGTGGTGACGCAGTGCGTGGATGTGACCGCGCCGCTGACCATGACGCCTACGGCGGTGCTGGGGTCCATGTCCGTCACCTGCCAGGGGGCGCCCCGGGTGGTGTGTACTGCCGACGCGTCCGGCGAGAGCTGCACCGTCACCATGACCCAGCAGGTGTGCGTCAGCGTCCCGGTGCGCTTTGGCGTGAGCATCGCGGCGGGGGACAAAACCATCGGCTGCGCGGACAGCCGCGGCTGCGGCTGCCGGTAAAGGGCGGACATAGAGAGAAAATGAGGGCCGGCGGCATGTTCCGCCGGCTCTCTGCATTGAAAAATCCGTCGAAAAGCGGTATACTGAAGCGAAAATGCTGCCGCTGAGGCAGAGAGAAAGGACTGGGGCGTATGCTCTCCATTCAGGAAAGCGCCCGCACGATACTGGAGCTGTTCGCCATCGCGGCACTGGGGTACTGTGTGGGCGCGGTGAAGATCCGGGGGATCAGTCTGGGCAGCTCGGCGATTTTCCTGGTGGCCCTGGTGTTCGGACACTTCGGCGTCTCGTTTCCCGGGGAATTGCAGACGGCGGGCATGGTGCTGTTCATCGCCTCTGTGGGCATCAGCGCAGGGCCAAGCTTCGTGGGCAATCTGCGCAGCCACGGGGCGGCGTATGTGCTGCTGTGCCTGTGTACCGCCGTCACCGGCGCGCTGGTGTGCGTGGCGGTGATCCGTTTGGCCGGGGTGGAACCGCCCCTGGTCATGGGGCTGATGACTGGCGCATACACCTCCTCGCCGGGCTTTGCCTCCGCCAAGGAGGCCTTCGGGGCCGATGCCGGGGCCGTGGCCATGGTGGCGGCGGGATACGGCATCATGTACCCGGTGGGCGCCGTGTGCAAGGTGCTATTTGTCCAGACGGTGCCCAAGCTGCTGGGGGCGGATATGGCCCATGAGCGGGCGCTGCTGCGCCATCCCGCCCGTCCGGATGGGGATGGCCGGGTCCGACCGCCCCGGCTGCGGCTGGAGCCCATGGGCTTTTTCACCCTGACGGCAGTCATCGCCTGCGGCATTTTGCTGGGGGGCGTCACCATCCCTCTGCCGGGTCTTGGCAGCTTCTCCCTGGGCAACTCCGGCGGACCGCTGCTGGTGGGGCTGCTGGCGGGGCATCTGGGCCGGGTGGGGCCCCTGGACCTGCGGGTGGAGCCCCAGCTCATCGGACCGGTGAAGGAACTGGGCCTCATCCTGTTTTTTACCGGCGCAGGCACGGAGGGCGGCGCCCGGCTGGCCCAGATCCTGGGGGAGTACGGGGCATTTTTACTGGTGTACGGTCTGATTTTGGTGTTTGTGCCGCTGATCGTGGGCTTTATTCTCAGCCGTCGGGTGTTCCGCCTGACGCTGCTGGGGGGCCTGGCTGCCATGACCGGCAGCATGACCTGCTCGCCGTCCCTGGCGGCGCTGATCCAGACGGCGGGCACCACGGACGTAGCCGGCATCTACGCCACCACTTATCCCATTGCCCTCATTGACATGGTGATCGTCATGCAGATCCTGGCAAAATTGTGAAAAGCGGAAAAATCGCGGCCGCGGCATTGAAAGCTGCGGAAAACATGGTATACTGATTCAAAATCCAAAAAACTGAGAGGATGAACGGAAATGACTCCCTACGCAAAGATGACCCCGGCAGAACGGGCGGCGGAATACGCCCGGGTGTCGGCGGAATACGAGGCAAAAAAATCCCTGGGGCTGAAGCTGAACATGGCCCGGGGCAAGCCCGGCAAGGAGCAGCTGGATCTGGTCAACGGGCTGTTCGACGTGATGAAGACGCCGGAGGACTTCGTCTCCGACGGTGTGGACGTGCGCAACTACGGCGAGCTCAAGGGCCTGGCCTCTGCCCGCCGGCTGTTTGCCGAGATCCTGGGCTGCAAACCCGAGCAGGTGTTCGTGGGCGGCAACGCCAGCTTGCAGCTCATGTACGACACCGTGGCCAAGGCCTATACTCACGGCCTTCTCCACAGCCCGCGCCCCTGGTGCAAGGAGGAGAAGATCAAGTGGCTGTGCCCGGCCCCGGGCTATGACCGCCACTTCCAGGTCACCGAGTCCTTCGGCTTCGAGCTTGTCACCATCCCCATGACCGCGGACGGCCCGGATATGGACGCCGTGGAGGCTGCCATTGCTGACCCGGCGGTCAAGGGCATGTGGAACGTGCCCAAGTACTCCAACCCCGACGGCGTGATCTACTCCGCCGAGACCATCCGCCGCATCGCCTCCATGAAGCCCGCCGCGCCGGACTTTTTGCTCATGTGGGACAACGCCTACTGCATCCACGAGTTCGAGGGGGAGTACGTGGACTTCCCGGACATTCTCAGCGAGTGCGCCAAGTACGATAACGCCGATATGGTCTTTGAGTTTGCCTCCACCTCCAAGGTGACACTGCCCGGCGCCGGTATCTCCTGCTTTGCTTGCTCCGAGGCCAACATGGCCTACATGGAAAAGCTGCTGGGCGTACAGATCATCAGCTTCGACAAGGTCAATCAGCAGCGTCACGTGCTCTATCTCAAAGACAAGGCCCACACCCTGGCGCTTATGCGCCGCCACGCGGGGGTGCTTGGCCCCAAGTTCCGCTGCGTGCTGGATGCCCTGGACCGGGAGATCGCACCGCTGGACATCGCCTCCTGGCAGCGGCCCAAGGGCGGCTACTTCATCTCCCTCAACGCCATGCCCGGCACGGCCCGGCGGGTGTGGGAGCTGTGCCGGGACGCGGGCGTGACCCTCACCGGCGCCGGCGCCACCTTCCCCTACGGCAAGGACCCCGCTGACAGCAACCTGCGCATCGCCCCGTCCTACCCGCCGGTGGAGGAGCTGGAGCAGGCCATCGCGGTGCTGTGCGTGTGCCTGAAGATGGCGGCACTGGAGAAGCTGGGCGTATGAGATATTTCGGAAGCGTATACCGTCCCCCCTCCGAGGCGTACAGCCTCATCGTCCAGGTGACCTACGGGTGCAGCCACAACACCTGCGCCTTTTGCAGCATGTACAAGGAAAAGCGGTTCGCCCTGCGGCCCCTGGACGAGGTGCTGGAGGACTTCCGCATAGCCCGGCAGACCTACCGGGCGGTGGACCGGGTGTTCCTGGCGGACGGAGACGCCCTGGTGCGCCGGGCGGAGGAGCTGTATGTGATCCTGGATACCATCCGGGAGCTGTTTCCGGAGTGTGAGCGGGTTACCAGTTATGCCTCTCCCGCCTCCATCCGCATCCGCACGGACGAGGAGCTGCGTACCCTGCGGCAAAAGGGACTGACCATGGTCTACATGGGCTTGGAGTCCGGCTGCGACGACGTGCTGCGGCTCATGAACAAGGGCCACATGTCCGATGAGATCGTGGCCATGGGCCAGAAGGTGCGGCGCAGCGGCATTGCATTGTCCGTCACGGCCATCACGGGCCTGGGGGGACCTGAGCTGCTGGAGCGCCACGCCGTGGAGACGGCCAAGGCCTTCAATGCCATGAACCCCGAGTATATCGGCATGCTGACGCTGATGGTGGAGCCGGAGACGCCCCTTTACGACTGGGTGCAGCAGGGCAAGTTCCATCTGCTGACCCAGCCTCAGGTGCTGGAGGAGACGAGACTGCTGGTGGAGCATCTGGACAGCCCCGGCAGCGTGTTCCGCATGAACCACGCCAGCAACTACCTGGTGCTCAAGGGCACCCTCAACGCCGACAAGGACGCCATGCTGCGCACTATCGACGCGGCCGAGCACGACCTGGGCCGCCTGCGGCCGGAGTCGTGGCGAGGTCTGTAAAAGACAAGAACCCCCGGAAAGCATTGCTTTCCGGGGGCGTTTTTTTGTGGGGTCAGGAGGCGATGTGCTTGAAGTTGCCCAGGGTCTCGTTGACGTTGGAGACATAGGCGAAGGTGTCGGGAAACTCCCCCAGCACCCGGTGGAACTGCATGACCTGGCTGCGGTTGACCACGCAGATCAGCAGCGACTTGGGGGTGTCGGAGTACATGCCCTGGGCGGGCAGCACGGTGACGCCGTGGTGCAGTTCCCGCAAAAGACGCTCGGACAGCTCGTCGGCGTGCTGGGTGACCACTTCGAATTTCAGAGCGGTCTTGAAACCCTTGAGGATGCCGTCGCTGATGCGGGAGCTGAGGTAGCAGTAGATCAGGCACAATATGACCGGCTCGAACTGGTAGCCGTAAACGAAGAAGGACAGCACCGCCACGGAGGCGTTGAGGCCGAAGATCACCCACACCAGACTGGCCTGGGGGTGGAGCTTGTGGACCCAGGCGGCGATGATGTCCGTGCCGCCGGTGGAACCGCCCAGCCGGATCACCAGGCCGTACACGGCGCCGCTGACCACGCCGGCGGTCACCGGGCCCAAAATGGCGGAGGAGCCGGTGTCGTAGGCAATGCCGCTCAGGTCCATCCGGCCCAGGCCCAGAGTCACGGCGGAAAAGACCAGCACGAACAACAGGCTCTTGCGGGCAAAGTCCGCGTCCAGCTTCCGCCAGGCCAGCAGGATCAGCGGCAGGTTGATAATCAGGGACAGATAGCCGATGCTCACGTGGAACAGGTATTGGATGATGGTGGCAAAGCCGTTGATGCCCGCAGGGGCAAAGGCGTTGGGGAACACGAAGAGCTCATAGCTCAGTCCCATAATCACGGCCAGGCCCGCAACGGCGAGATAGCGCCCGGCCTGACATGAAGTGTGCTGCATGGGGGAAACCTTCCTTTCTTGAATCTTCCGGGCCGCAGTATACGCTGGTTTTCCTGGAAATGCAAGTAAAAATTCAAAGTTTTCCCGTATATGCAAGAAAATTTTCAAATCATGCAAAATGACGGGGAAGGGGCGCTCCGGACCGGGACAGCGGGGGCACCGGACGCATTCTGCAAAGCCGCTGCTGCATCCTGCATGGCGGGTGACAAAAAAGGCCGCTGCCGTCTCATGACGGCAGCGGCCTTGGTTCGCCGGATACGGCGTTCTTTTTACAGCTTGCGGACCTTCTCGGTGTCGCAGTAGGCGCAGCGGTAGGTGTGCTTTTCCGGATCGCTGAGCAGGAAGATGGCGTCCAGCTGGGGCTCGGCCATGGTGATGCAGCGGGGATTCTTGCAGTGGATGACGTTCACCAGCTTCTGAGGAAGCTCCAGGTGCTTTTTTTCCACCCGCTCGCCGTTGCGGATGATGTTGACGGTGATGTTGGGGTCGATGTAGCCCAGCACGTCCAGATCCACGTCCATGGGGGAGTCGATCTTGATGATGTCCTTGCGGCCCATGCGGTCGCTGCGGACGTTCTTGATGATGGCCACGGAGCAGTCCAGCTCGTCCAGATGCAGGTATTTGTAGATGTCCATGCTCTTGCCGGACTGGATGTGGTCCAGAACCACGCCGTTTTGGATGCTGTCGATATTCATTGCGAGATCTCCTTCCATTACACCTGGATGTTCAGCAGCTTCATGATCAGCGCCATGCGGACAAACTTGCCGTTTTTGACCTGCTTCCAGTAGCAGGCGCGGGGGTCGCGGTCCACGGAGACGGTGATCTCATTGACCCGGGGCAGGGGGTGCAGGATGCAAAGATCGGGCTTGGCGGGAACCAACTTCTCCGGGTCCAGCACGTAGGTGTCCTTCAGGCGGATGTAGTCGGCCTCGTTGAAGAAGCGCTCCTTCTGGACGCGGGTCATGTACAGGATGTCCAGCTTGGGCATGGCCTCTTCCAGGCTGCCGGTCTCCTCGTAGGGCAGGCCGTTGCGGTCCAGCACGTTCTCCTTGAGGTAGTCGGGCATCTTCAGCTCGTCGGGGGAGATAAAGACGAAGCGGATGCCGGTCTGGCGGCTCAGGGCGTTGACCAGGGAGTGGACGGTGCGGCCGAACTTCAGGTCACCGCAGAAGCCGATGGTGAAGTCGTTGAGACGGCCCTTTTCCCGGTGGATGGTCAGAAGGTCCGTGAGGGTCTGGGTGGGATGGTTGTGGCCGCCGTCACCGGCGTTGATGATGGGCACCTCGGAGAACTGTGCCGCCGCGTAGGGGGCGCCCTCCTTGGGATGGCGCATGGCGATGATGTCGGCGTAGCAGCTGACGGTGTGGATGGTGTCGCCTACAGTCTCACCCTTGGCGGTGGAGCTGGACATGGCCTCGGAGAAGCCCAGCACGCTGCCGCCCAGGGCCAGCATGGCGGACTCGAAGCTCAGGCGGGTACGGGTAGAGGGCTCGAAGAAGAGGGTGGCCAGCTGCTTGTGGGCGCAGGCGTCCTGGTACTTGACGGGATTGGCGATGATATCCTCAGCGGTGGCGATCAGCTGGTCGATCTCCTCCACACTCAGGTCAGTGATGTCGATGAGGTTTCTAGGCATGGGACTGCTCCTTTCGGAAGATGGTTTCAATTCAGTGTTTTACAAGGCCCCGCCGCGCCCCTGCGCGGTGGGGAAAGGAGAAATAAGCGGAACAAGTGACGTTTATTCAAGCGGGGCCCCCGCCGCGCCCCGCGCGGAGGGGAAAAGGAGAAATAAACGGAGCGGATAGAGCTTTCAGCGTCAGCTGGAAGCGGAATGAGCGGCGTTTATCTCATGGGGCCCCCGCCGCGCCCCCTGTGCGGAGGGGAAAAGGAGAAATAAACGGAGCGGATGGAGCTTTCAGCATCAGCTGGAAGCGGAATGAGCGACGTTTATTTCGACGTGATCCAGCTTTCGTCGCTGGGGTTGGAGCGGAACTTCTTGAGCCGCTCGATGTCCTCGGGGCGGATCTTGCCCTCGTCGGCAGCCACCTGGCACACGGCGTCGAAGTTGGACAGGGAGTAGTTGGTCACATTGGCGGCGGCCAGACGGTCCAGACCCTTCTGCAGGCCGTAGGTGAAGATGGACACGATGCCCAGCACCTGGGCGCCGGCCTCCCGCAGGGCCTCCACCACCTCGATGCAGCTGCCGGCGGTGGAGATCAGGTCCTCCACCACGACCACCTTCTGGCCCGCCTCCAGCTTGCCCTCGATGCGGTTGCCGCGGCCGTGGTCCTTGTTGCCGGAGCGGACATAGCCCATGGGCAATCCCATGAGATGGCCCACGATGGCGGCGTGGGCGATGCCGGCAGTGGAGGTGCCCATGAGGACCTCTACGTCCGGATAGTGCTTGCAGATGAGGTCCACCAGGCCTTCCTCCACCTGGGTGCGGACGGCAGGGGCCGTGAGGGTCAGGCGGTTGTCACAGTAGATGGGGCTCTTGATGCCGCTGGCCCAGGTGAAGGGCTCGTCGGGGCGCAGAAAGACGGCGCCGATGGAGAGCAGGTCATGAGCGATGGTTTGTTCCAGGTTCATATCTAAAATCCTCCTTGGTAAAATACAGATCGAATCAGCCCAGGAAGTCCTTGACGGCCCGGCGGTAGGCAGCCACGGGGTCCTCGGCCTGGGTGATGGGGCGGCCCACCACGATGTAGTCGCAGCCGGACTTGCCTGCCTTCTCGGGGGTCATGATGCGCTTTTGGTCACCGGCGGCGGAGTCGGCAAAGCGGATGCCGGGGGTGACGGTGACGAAATTCTCGCCGCAGTTTTCCTTTACCAGCGCGGCCTCCAGGGGAGAGCACACCACGCCGTCCAGGCCGCACTTGGCGGCGTTCTTGGCATAGGACATAACCGTCTCGGCCATGGGCACGTCGATGAGCAGCTCGTTTTTCAGGGCGGCGGCGTCGGTGGAGGTCAGCTGGGTGACGGCGATGAGCATGGGACGGGTGCCGTCGGGCCGGGTCAGGCCCTCCAGGGCGCCGCGCATCATCTCACCGGCGCCGGCGGCATGGAGGTTCACCATGTCCACGTCCAGGCGGGAGAGCACGCTCATGGCGCGCTTGACCGTGTTGGGAATGTCGTGGAGCTTCAGGTCCAGGAAGATCTTGTGGCCCCGGGCCTTGATCTCACGCACCACATCGGGACCCTCGGCGTAGAAAAGCTCCATGCCGATCTTCACAAAGGGCTTTTCCCCGGCGGGGAACTGGTCGAGAAAATGCAGCGTCTCCTCCTTGGTGGGGAAGTCCAGCGCGATGATTACGTCTTTAGCCATGATGTGCTCCTCCAGTCAGTTCAGAAATATTGTCCACGCCCAGCTTCCGGCACACGTCCGGCAGCTGTTCGATGATGGTCTTGCAGGCATAGGGGTCCACCAGGTTGGCAGCGCCCACCTCCACGGCGGTGGCGCCGGCCAGCATCATCTCCGCAGCGTCCTCGGCAGAGGAGACGCCGCCGCAGCCGATGATGGGGATCTTCACCGCCTCGTACACGTCCCACACCATCCGCAGCGCCACGGGGAACACGGCGGGGCCGGAGACGCCGCCGGTGCGGTTGGCGATGATGGGACGCTTTGTTTTCAGGTCGATGCGCATGCCCAGCAGGGTATTGATGAGGCACACGCCGTCGGCGCCGGCGTCCTCGCAGGCCCGGGCGATCTCGGCGATGTCGGTGACATTGGGGGTCAGCTTCATAAAGACCGGCTTCGTGGTGGCGGCCTTCACGGCCTTCGTCACCTCTGCGGCGGCCTTGGGGTCGCAGCCGAAGTTCCTGCCGCCGGCGTGGACGTTGGGGCAGGAGATGTTTACCTCCAGGATGGCCACCTGGTCCACGGATTCCAGCTTGCGGCAGTTTTCCGCGTATTCGTCCAGGGTGAAGCCGCCGATGTTGGCGATGACGGGGCCCTGGAAGATCTTCGCGATGTTGGGCACCTCATTGGCGATGACCGCGTCGATGCCGGGGTTCTGGAGACCCACGGCGTTGAGCATGCCGGAGGCCATCTCCGCGATGCGGGGCTGGGGATTGCCCAGCCGGGCCTCACCGGTGGTGCCCTTCCAGGAAAAGCTCCCCAGCACATTTAAATCATAGAGCTCCGCATACTCCCGGCCGTAGCCGAAGGTGCCGGAGGCGGGGATGACGGGGTTTTTCAGGGCAACGCCTGCCAGATTCACGCCTAAGTTTACCATACGATCTCCTCCTTATACAGGATGGGGCCGTCCTTGCACACCCGCTTATAGCCGTCCTTGGTAGGCACGGTGCAGCCCATGCAGGCGCCGAAGCCGCAGCCCATGCGGGCCTCGAAGCTGAACTGTCCGCCCTTGAGCTGGTCAAGGCCGTGGACCGCCTTGAGCATGGGCAGCGGGCCGCAGGTGAGCACGTAGTCGCACTCGGGGACGCTGCGGATGCAGTCGGTGACAAAGCCCCGGGTGCCCAGGGAGCCGTCCTCCGTGGCGATGAGCAGCCGGCAGCCCAGGGCGGCGAACTCTTCAATATAGAACGCGTCCTTGCCGCTGCGATAGCCCAGCGTCACGGTGGGGTTCTGTCCGGCGGCGATCATCCGCTGGGCCAGGCCGTACAGCGGGGCGATGCCGATGCCGCCGCCCGCCAGCACCGGGTGCTCCCCGGCGAGGGAGGGGTCAAAGCCGTTTCCAAGGCCGCTGAGCACGTCCAGCTCCGTGCCGGGCACGCAGCGCACCAGATCGTGGGTGCCCTTGCCCACGACCTTCACCAAAAGCAGCAGGCCCTGGTCATCCCAGTTGCAGATGGAGATGGGGCGGCGCAGATAATTGCCGGGCAGGGAGATGTTCACGAACTGACCCGGGGCGGTGATGGCGGAGGTGTCGCCGGAGAGGAGAACCTCATAGGTATCCTCCGTCAGCTGGCGGGTATGCTCCAACGTAAAGAGAGATTTTTTCATAGCTCCTCCTCATTTCCAAGATCGTGGTGGACGATTTCCCCGCCGCAGACGGTCAGCGCCACGGCGGTGCCCACGCCCCAGCCGTCGAAGGGCGTGGCATGGCCCAGAGAGCGGAAGGCGGCGGCGTCGATGGTGTGGGGCCGATTCAGGTCCAGCACGGCGAGATCCGCCGGGGCGCCCGGCTCGATGGCGCCGCCGCTAAGGCCGAAGATCTCCCGGGGACGGGTGCACAGGGCCCGGAGAATGGTCTCCAGGGAAACCAGACCCGTGGCCACCAGCTGGGTGTAGAGAATGGGGAAGGCGCACTCCAGGCCCACGATGCCGTTGAGGCTGTTGCGCAGTCCGCCGGACTTCTCCTGAGGAGAGTGGGGGGCGTGGTCGGTGGCGATGCAGTCGATGGTGCCGTCCAAGAGTCCCTCCAGCAGCGCCTGCCGGTCGGCGGCGGAGCGGATGGGGGGATTCATGCGGAAGCGGCCGTCGTCCTGGAGGTCCTCGTCGCACAGCACCAGGTAGTGGGGGCCGGTCTCGCAGGTGACGGGCAGCCCCTCTGCCTTGGCCTGCCGGATGAGGGCAACGGATTCCTTGGTGGAGATGTGGCACACATGGTAGCGGCAGCCGGTCTCGCGCACCAGAGCAATGTCCCGCTCCACCTGGCGCCACTCGCTTTCGGAGGCGTTGCCGGTGAGACCGTGGGCGGCGGCGTAGACTCCGTCGTGGACACACCAGCCTTTCGCCAGCAAAGACTCATCCTCGCAGTGGGCCACGATGGGCTTGTCCAGAGACTTGGCAAGCTCCATGGCCCGGCGCATCATATCCGGGGACTGGACGCCCTTGCCGTCGTCGGAAAAGCCCGCCACGTCCGGGGACATGGCTGCCATGTCGGCAAGCTCCGCGCCGGACTCGCCCCGGGTGATGGCCCCGTAGGGGTACACATGCACCTTGGCGTCCCGGCGGATGGCAGCCAGCTCCTCATCCAGGTTTTCCCGGCAGTCGGGCACGGGCTTGAGGTTGGGCATGGCGCACACGGCGGTGTAGCCGCCGGCGGCTGCCGCCGACGTGCCGGAGAACACCGTCTCCTTATAAGAAAAACCAGGCTCCCGAAGATGAACGTGGACATCAACGAAACCTGGAACTACCAAACAATCATGCAATTCAATCACGGAAGCACCGTCACGGGGAAGGGAGGGAGAAACGGAAACAATACGGCCCTGGTCAATGGAGATATCCATATCCTGGAATGTCCCGTTCCGGAAAACGGCACCGCCGGTCAGCAGCAAGCTCATGAGAGATCTCCTTTCTCTGTGGATTCATTCAACATATTATATTATCGGAAAGCGGAGGCCTTGTCAACCGATTTTCTCCGGCAAAGACCATAAAAAGCACCGTGGAGGGCGGCGGCTTTTTGGAAGATGGGAAAACGCCCCGTCTCCTTGAAGAGACGGGGCGTTTTTCAATTCAGTTGTGGCAGCCGTGGTCGCCGCAGTGATGCTCGCCGCAGCCGTGGTCGCCGCAGGTATGGGCCTCACCGTCGTGGTGATGATCGCAGGTGGCGGACTCGGCGTAGGTCAGCGTGCCGCCCAGCAGCTCGTCCACCCGCTCGTCGGCGCTGCCGGTGCAGCCGGCGTAGAGACGGATGCCCGCCTGGGCCAGGGCCATCTGGGCGCCGGGCCCGATGCCGCCGCAGATCAGGCAGTCCACCCCCTGCTGGGCCAGGAAGCCCGCCAGGGCGCCGTGGCCGCTGCCGTTGGTGGGGCAGATCCGGGAGGAGACGACCTTGCCGTCCTCCACGTCGTAGACCTTGAACTGCTCCGTGTGGCCGAAGTGGCCGAACACCATTCCGTCTTCATAGGTAACCGCGATTTTCATGATTGTGCTTCCTTTCCGTGTGCGCATGCGCCGCACAGCTTGCCGCAGCCGGACCGGCACTGCCGGGGGCACAGGGCGTAGCTGCCGCCGCCGATGGTCAGGGTACGGCCCTCCACCAAAAAGACGGCCAGCTTCCGGCGGGCCTGGGCGTAGATCCGCTGCACGGTGGCCCGGGCCACGCCCATCTGCTCGGCGGCTTCCTCCTGGGTAAGGCCCAGGTAGTCCATGAGCCGGACCGCCTCGTACTCCTCCACCGTCAGCTCCACCGCTCCGGAGGGAGCGGGCTGGTCGGGGGAGAAGCGGCAGTGATCGGGCATCCGGCACACCCGGCGGCATTTTGCATTGCGGGGCATGACGCACATCCTCCTTTTTGAACATATGCCCATTATAGCGCGTTTTGGGCATATGTCAAGAATGAAAATAAAAAGGGTCCGGCGCGCCATTTGGTGCGCCGGACCGGATATCAGTGGAGGCTCTGGACCCACTGGCCGTATTTTTCAATGTTGGCGGCGCACGCGTCGGCGTCGGCGCCCTGGGTCAGAATGTAGACCTTGATCTTGGGCTCGGTGCCGGAGGGGCGCACCAGGATAGTGGTGCCGTCGGCAAGCTCGTAGCGCAGCACGTTGGAGCCGGAGAGCTCCATGGTGCTCTTCGCGCCGGTGCGGCAGTCCACCACAGAGCCGTCGGTGTAGTCCTTGCGGACCACCACGTCCACGCCGGAGATCTGGGCAGGGGGCTGCTGGCGCAAAGACGCCATGAGGTTTGCCATGTCCTTGAGGCCGTCCAGGCCGGGCATGACCAGATTGTGGGTCTTTTCGGCGTAGTAGCCGTACTTCTTATAGAGGTTTTCCAGGGCGTCAGCCAGGGTCAGACCCTGGGAGGCGTACCAGGCGGCCATCTCGGTGAGCAGCAGCGAGGCGGTGACGGCGTCTTTGTCCCGGACATAGTCGCCCAGCATATAGCCGTAGGACTCCTCGTAGGCGAAGATGACCTTGCCCTCGCCGGCGTTTTCCAGCTTGTCCTTCTTCTCGGCCAGGAACTTGAAGCCGGTGAAGGTGTCGTAGCAGGCGAGGCCGTTGACCTCGGCCACCTTCCGGGCCATTTCCGTGGTGACGATGGTCTTGAGGGCCACGGCCTTTTCCGGCAGCTTACCGGCCCGCTTCATGGCACCGATGAGATAGTCCAGCAGCAGCACGCCGGTCTGATTGCCGGAGATGACCTTGAACTCGCCGCTCTTGGTCTTGACCATGATGCCCACCCGGTCGGCGTCGGGGTCGGAGCCCAGGATGAAGTCGGCGCCCTCCTTCTTGGCAAGCTCCACGGCCAGGGCGAAGCCCTCGGGGTTTTCCGGGTTGGGGGAGACCACCGTGGGGAAGTTGCCGTCCACCACCATCTGCTGGGGCACGCAGATGAGGTGACGGATGCCCAGCCGGTGCAGGGCCTCGGGGATGAGCTGGTAGCCGGTGCCGTGGAAGGGGGTATAGACCAGCTTGAAGGTGTCGGCCACCTTGGCAACCGTTTCGGGGTCGTTCACCTGGGCCATGACGTTGGCGAGGAACTTCTCGTCGGTCTCGGTGCCCAGTACCTCGATGATGCCCTGGGAGACGGCTTCATCATAGGGCATGGTCTTGATGTCGCGGAAGATGTCCAGCTGCTCCAGCCGCTTGGCGATGGCGTCGGCGTGGTGGGGGGGAAGCTGGGCGCCGTCCTCCCAGTAGACCTTGTAGCCGTTGTACTCCTTGGGGTTGTGGCTGGCGGTGACGTTGATGCCCGCCTGGCAGTGGTACTCCCGCACGGCGAAGCTCAGCTCCGGAGTGGGGCGCAGGGACTCGAAGATCCGCACGTGGATGCCGTTGGCGGCGCAGACTTCGGCGGCGGCACGGGCGAACTCCATGGAGTGGTTGCGGCAGTCCATGCAGATGGCCACGCCCCGGTCTCGGCCCGCCTGGCCCTCGGCGCAGATCACGTCGGCAAAGCCCTGGGTGGCCCAGCGGATGACGTGGATGTTCATATTGTGCAGTCCGGTGTACATGGTGCCCCGCAGCCCGGCGGTGCCGAACTCCAGGGGGCCGTAGAACCGGGCCTCGATTTCCTTGGGATCGCTGCGGATGGCCTCCAGCTCCGCGTGCTCCTCCGGGGACAGAGCAGGGCTTGCAAGCCACTTTTCATACTCTTTCATGAAATCCATACGCTGTTCCTCCTGTTGAATGATGATGCACCGTCCGGTGCAGAGATTGCCTCAGCTGTCTTCCTCCGGCGCAGGGGATGCCAGCAGCGCCCGGGCCTCCTCCAGGCGGGAGACGGGTACGTAGATGTCCACGCCTGTCCCGGTAACCCCCAGAATGACCTTGCCCTGGGTACCGACCTTGAAGGCGGGGATGCCGCAGCCGGCGAGGAATGAGATGGTGATGTCCGCCACGCTGTCCGCTTCCGACTCCACGGACAGCCGGGCGGCTTTCTCCC
The DNA here is from genome assembly GCF_900546705.1 of uncultured Oscillibacter sp. Taxonomy (GTDB): domain Bacteria; phylum Bacillota; class Clostridia; order Oscillospirales; family Oscillospiraceae; genus Oscillibacter. The sequence continues at coordinate 39,346 of NZ_URDP01000009.1, forward strand.
GGTTTCCGTGCTCGTCGGTGGGCCAGTTGTCCGGGATGGTTTGGGCCCGGGCCCAGAAATCCTGTTCCATCGAAACGACCCCTTTACTTATGATATTTGGTGCCTGCGTTGATCTGATAAGCCCGATAGATCTGCTCGAGGAGCATGACCCGGGCCAGATGGTGAGGGAACGTCATGGGGGACATGGAAAGCCGCAGGTCCGCCTGCGCCTTGACCGACTCGTCCAGCCCCACGCTGCCGCCGATGAGAAAGACCAGGCTGGACTCCCCGCCCACGGCAAAGCGGCCCATGCGCTGGGCCAGCTGGGGGGAGGAGAGGGTCTGTCCCTCAATGCACATGGCGATGACGGCAGCGCCCTTGGGAATCCTGGCCCGGATCAAGGATGCCTCGGTCTCCAGGGCCTGGCGGATCTGGGCGGGAGAAGGGTCATCCGGCAGACGGCTTTCCGGCAGTTCCACAATGTCCAGCCGGCAAAAGCGGCCCAGGCGTTTGGCGTACTCAGCCACGGCCTCCGTGTAAAACCGCTCTTTCAGCTTGCCTACACACAAAATGGTTACCCTCTGCATGAAACCCTCCCGCCGTAGGCACGGCTGAGCTGCTCCCGGGGCGCCACGGACAAAATGTCCGTATCCAGCCCGGCGGCGGAAAAGGCGCGTTGGGCGGCGGAGAGCGCCATGGCCGGGGTGTTGTTCTCCCGGCTCAGATGGGCCAGCACTACCTCCGCGGCACCGAACCGTGCCAGCGTCACGGCAAAGCGGGCGGCGTCCTCATTGCTCAGATGGCCGCCCCGGCCCAGGATGCGCTCCTTTAAATAATAAGGATAGGGGCCGGAGCGCAGCGTCTCCACGTCGTGGTTGGCCTCCAGTACCGCCACCTCCACGCCGGGCAGGACTTCCTGCGCGGCGGGGGTCACGTATCCGGTGTCCGTCATGAGGCCCACGGCGGTATCGGCGGTGTCAATGCGGTAGCCGCAGGCACCGGGAGCGTCGTGGGAGGTGGGGAAAGCGGTGACGCGGCAGCTGCCCAGCGTGAATTGTCCCCCGGCGGGGAAGACGCGGATGCAGTCGGCAAAGGCGGGGAGCCGCCCGGCCAGATCCGCCGCGGCGTCCCGGCTGGCCACCACCGGCAGCCGGCGCTTTTTCAAAAGGGTGGCAAGGCCGGCGATGTGATCGGTGTGGGTATGGGTAATGAGAATGGCGGTCAGATCCTCCGGTGTCAAATCCAGCGCCCGCAGGGCCAGGGTGATGCGGCGGCAGGAGATCCCGGCGTCCAGCAGCAGGTGGGTGCCGCCGCTGGAGAGTAAAAGGGCGTTTCCGGAGGAGCCGCTGGAGAGGGTATGTACAGTGGTCAAGGGAAATACCTCGCTTGATAAGAGATGAGAAAACGTCCGCAAGGGAGGCCGTCGACCTATGGTCGCCATCCTCCGTCGCGGACGTATGGGGTCAGCCGATATGGGCTTCCAGCTCCTCGGACTCGCCGGGCTCTTCCACGGCGCGGATATCCGCACCCAGACGGCGCAGCTTGGTGACGATGTCCTCATAGCCCCGCTCGATATACTGCACACAGCTGATCTCACTCTGGCCGTGAGCCGCCAGGGCGGCGATGACCAGAGCAGCGCCGGCCCGCAGATCGCAGGCCTGGATGGGAGCGCCGGTCAGATGATCCACACCCTCCACCACGGCGGTCTTCTCGTCCACCTGGATGTTGGCGCCCATGCGCTTGAGCTCGTCCACGTAGCGGTAGCGGTTGTTCCACACACTCTCGGTCACAAGAGACGTGCCCTCCGCCAGAGACAGCACGGCGGTAACCTGGGGCTGCATGTCCGTGGGGAAGCCGGGGTAGGGCATGGTTTTGACGTTGGTCTTCTGGAGCTTGCCGGTGCGGCGCACCAGGAGAGTGTCCTCATGCTCTTCCACCTCCACGCCCATTTCCACCAATTTGGCGGTAATGCAGTCCATGTGCTTGGGGATAATATTCTTGATGAGAACCTGACCGCCGGTGGCGGCCACAGCGGCCATGTAGGTGCCTGCCTCGATCTGATCGGGGATGATGGCGTAGGAGCCGCCGGTGAGCCGGTCCACACCGCGGATCTTGATAGTGTCGGTACCGGCACCGCGGACATTGGCGCCCATGGAGTTGAGGAAGTTGGCCAGATCCACGATGTGGGGCTCCTTGGCGGCGTTTTCAATGACGGTATCGCCCTCGGCCATGACGGCGGCCATCATGATATTCATGGTGGCGCCTACGGATACCACGTCCAGATAGACGTGGGCGCCCTTGAGGCGGCCGGACTCCGTGGAGGCATGGATGAAGCCGCCCTCCACCACCACCTTGGCGCCCAGGGTGGTAAAGCCCTTGACGTGCTGGTCGATGGGGCGGACGCCGAAGTTGCAGCCGCCGGGCATGGCCACTTCTGCCTGGCCGAAGCGGCCCAGCAGGGCGCCGATCAGGTAGTAGGAGGCGCGGATCTTCCGGGCCAGCTCGTAGCTGGTGCGGGTGGAGCGGATATGGCTGCAGTTGATCTCCACGGTGTGGCGGTTGATGGAACGGATGGAGGCGCCCAGCTGCTCGAGAATCTTCAGGCACAGCGTCACATCGGAGATCTGGGGGATGTTCTCGATGCGGCAGGTGCCGTCCACCAGCAGCGCGGCGGGGATAATGGCAACGGCGGCGTTCTTGGCGCCGCTGATCTCTACTTCACCAAACAGGGGCTTTCCGCCCTGTACAATATATTTTGTCAAAATATTTACCCTCTCTTCAAGGCACGTTCTTTTGTGGCGGCAATGCCGTCCGCCTCTGCGGACAGTTTGCCCGGCCGGTGCCGCTTCATACCCGCGCAAAGGCCGCGGGCCGGGAAAATTTCATCCGGGGAAACTCACACAGCGTCACTATATCATATCCACAGGGGAAATGCAAATCATTCCTGCACCGTTTCCATAATTCGTTCAAAAATAACATCCGTGTCACCCGCGGGTGACCGTGCCGGTGTAGCAGTTGACGTAATATGACCCAAAATCGGTCTGGATGCACCACATGGGCACCAGGCTCATCGCGGAGGCGGAGGTATTCTGCACCTGATAGCAGGCGGTGACGTCGGTGACGTGGGATACCACGGCGCCGCTTTCCAGGTGGGCGTTCAAAAACTCGGTCAGGGCGGACACGGCGTCCAGGGAGCCGGTTTCTCCGTCGGAGGAGGAAGCGGCGGCGGGCAGGAACGTGCCGCTGACGGTCAGGGCACTGCCCTGCACAGAGAAGGTGACGGTGCAGTTGGACACCGGGTAGCCGTCAAAGGTGCGGGTAGCGGAGGCGGAGAAGGGCTCTTCCTGAGAGACGGTGAGATCGTCGTACTGGAACTGACGGCACAGCTCCCGGCAAAGGCGCTCTACATTGGTGTCCTCGCCCAGCAAAATGGCGGCCTCGAAGGCACCGCCGGCGCTGAACACGGCGGCCCCGGCGCTGCTTTCGTAAGAGTAGATGACACTGCTCTGGCTGGAGTGGGTCATGCCCTTACCCAGCAAAAAGGCGGCCAGCTGGCGCTCCTGGTCCACGTCCCGGCTCAGAGAGGCGCCCTCCGGCGGCGGGTCGAAGGTGACGGCGCTCTGGGAGAGCGTGATGTTGTTGGCCTCGAACAGGGCAGTCAGCTGCTCCGCGGTCCGGCTGCGGCTTTCCAGCTGAGCGGCCTGCCGGCTCAGCTGGGAACCCAGCAGGAAGAGGTTCAGCAGCGCCAGAATCAATATAATGATGTTTTTCAGGCGGGTACTTTGCATGGGAGGTTCCTTTCTGAGGCAGACGCCCGGTCAGTCGGAGAGCCAGGAGAGGGTGCAGCTGCCGGTGCCGCTGTCCACGTAGGCAATGGAGAGCTCCCGGCCCGGGTCCAGGGCGGCGATGGCGGAGGCCTGTTTGAGAGGGAGCAGGGAGGCGCTCTCACCGGTGGCTGCGTACTCCCGCAGTGTGACGGTCAGGGCGGTGACGGCGGAGCCGCTCAGACGCACCTCGGCGGCGGGGCCGTCGTCCGGAAAGCGGATGGGTGTGCCGCCGGTGTGAAGACCGAAGCGCACCACGGTGGTATCGTCGGAGACGGTGACTTCCGTCAGGTACAGCGACGCGCTGCCCAGGCGGCCGTCGGTCAGCTTCCGTACCAGCTCCCAGGCGCCCTGGACGGCCTCCAGCGGGGTGGGGATGTGGTCGGCGTCGGCAAGGAACAAAGAGGCCCGGCCGCCGCTTTGATAGCGCAGCGTGCCGTCGGCGGAGATCCGCAGGGTCTGATCGCCCTCCATGACCACCTCGGTGCCGTTGGACTCGGTGTAGCGGGTATTGGCGTAGGGGTTGAAGCCCAGAGCGGAGAGCAGGGCGGAAGAATCGGACACGTCGGCCCCGGCGGAGAGCGTCTGGTACTGGGGCAGGGGCGAGAGGAAGAGAGAGCAGGGGGCACAGGCCTCAAAGGCCGGGTCGGACTCTGCCAGGTCGAAGGCAAAAGCGGCGTTGCCCAGCTCGTAGCTGCTGACCACGTCCTGAAGCCGGGAGGGCCTGACGGAGGTGCCGCAGCGCAAAAAAGAGTCCTCCCCATCCCAGATCAAAAGGTCCACGGTGCTGCTCTGCTGGGAGACAACCACGTACCGGGCGTCCAGGTCAAAGGCCACAGGGGTGTCCATACCTGCCAGAACCGACAAAACGGAAAGGGGCAGGGGAGACAGGAAGTCATAATAGACACAGGTGCGGGAGAGGGCGGAGAGAAATTCCGTCTGGGTGCAGGCGGAGAAGGTTCCGGCAGAGCCCAGAGCCTCACTGAGCAGGGGGGAGAGCAGACGTCCGAAACGGTCGGCGTCATCGGTGGAGAGGGAGATGTCTCCATATCGGCCGTAGGTGCCGGACACGGCCACCCGCACCGGGGCGGAGAGAGATTGCGCGGTGCCCTGAACAGGGGCATCGGAGGCGGAGCCCCCCTGAAAGAGGCCGCTCATGAGGCCGTCGTCGGGCAGGAGCATGTAGCGCTGGGTCTGAAGAAAAAGCAGAACGGCGGACACCGCCAGCACGGTGATGGCGATGTTTTGCAGCATGTCCCGCCGGCTGCCGCGCTTTTGATGCATGGGCGCACCTCCTTTCAGAAAACCGGACGCCTCAGGCGGAGGCGGGGCCGGCGATGGGCAGGGTCAGACGCACGGTGGTGCCGGGGCCCTCGTGGGGAGCCAGGGCAATGGTGCCGTTGTGGCGCAGCACCAGTTCCCGGGCAATGGAAAGACCCAGGCCGGTGCCGCCGGACTCCCGGGAACGGGCCTTGTCCACCCGGTAGAACCGGTCGAAGATCCGGTCCCGATCCTTTTCCGGAATGCCGATGCCGTCGTCCCAGACCTCCATCCACACGTCGTTTTCCGTGGAGCCGGCGCTGATGCGGATGTGGCCGCCGTCGGGCGTATACTTGATGGCGTTGCCGATGACGTTCATCATGACCTGCTCCAGCCGGCTGCGGTCGCCTACGATCAGCGGCAGGTCCTCCAGAGAGCCGCACGTGAGCTCATGGCCGTGGTTCTTGGCGGCCAGGGCATTGGCCCGGACCACGCTCTCGATGGCCTCGGCGAAGGAGAAGCGGGTGAGAATCAGCTCTGTGTGGCCGGAGTCCAGCCGGGAGAGAGTGAGAAGATCCTGGACGATGTTGGTCATGCGGTCCGTCTCGTTGATGATGATGTCAAGAAAGCTCCGGGCGGTATCGTAGGGGATCTCCCCCTCTGCCGCGTCATGGAGGGTCTCGGCGTAGCTGCGGACGTTGGTCAGCGGGGTACGCAGCTCGTGGGAGACGTTTGCCACGAACTCCTTGCGCCGCTCCTCGTTGCGGTGCTGCTCCGTCACGTCGTGGAGCACGATCAAAACGCCGCCGCGGGCCTGGTCGGAAAAGGGCGCCAGATACAGCTCCAGCGTCCGCTCCCCCACCAGCATCTCGCCTTCGGCGTAGTTGGGCCGCTGGAGGGCGAGCATCTGCTGGAAGGGGTAGACGGAGCCGAACAGCTCATCGTAGGAGCACCGGTCGTCCAGATTGCGGTGAAGCATGGTGTTGGCGGCGGGGTTGCCGTGAATGAGCTTGCCCTCGTGGTTGAAGGCCACCACGCCGTCGGTCATGTGGAGAAAGAGCGTGTCCAGCTTGTCCCGCTCGTTCTCCACGGCGGCCAGGGTCTCCTGCAAAATGCCCGCCATCTCGTTGAATGTGCCGGTGAGGATGCCGATCTCGTCGGAGGACTCCACCGGCAGCTGACTGTCAAAGTCCCCTGCGGCTACCCGCTCGGCACCTGCGGTGAGCTTTTCAATGGGACCCACCATGGTCTTGGAGAGCAGAAAGCTCAAAAGGACGGAGATGAGCAGGCCGATGACCAGGGCCTGGAAGATGATGGTGAAGAGCTGCGCGTTGAGTTCAGAGACGGACTCCTTGTTGTCCAGGATGTAGATGATAAAGGCGTTGTCACCGGAGAGAATGGGGATGGCCACGTCCATGTAGTCGGCGGTGATGTCGCTCTCGTCGCCCACCAGGGTGGCATCGCCCCGGGCCACGGCGTTGCGGGCGGTGAGCAGATTGGGGGTCTGCTCCCGGGGCAGACTGTCCTCTCCCGCAGAGCCGCCCAGAAAGGCGCCGGTTCGGCCGTCGAGGATGAAGTAGTTGCGGCTGCGGTAGTCAATGCCCAGCTCGCCGGCGCTGATCTTCAGAATGTCCTGAAGCCGCTGGGCCCCGTCGCTTTGTGCGGCCTCGCTGCGGAGGGTGGAGACGAAGTCCTGCTGATCCTCGCCGAACACGTCGGCGATCTGTTCATAAAACGTATTGATATAAAAGCTGGAGACGCTGGTGGTCAAAAAAGCGCCCACTACCGCCATCAGCGACGTGATCAGCAGCAGCAAGATCAGCATGAGCTTCATGTGCAGGCTCCGGAACACCGGCGGCACCTCCTCTCATAGACGTGTAGGGCTCCGGCACTCAGACGGAGAAGTAGTATCCGGCACCCCGGCGGGTGAGAATATAGACGGGGTTGGCCGGGTCGGCCTCGATTTTCTCCCGCAGGCGCCGGACGGTCACGTCCACGGTGCGCACGTCGTCGCCCACGTAGCCGTAGTTCCACACCTGTTCCATCAGAGCGATGCGGGAGTAGACCTTGTTGGGGTGGCTTGCCAGGAAGGTCAAAAGCTCGTATTCCCGCTGGGTCAGGTCGATGGCCTTGCCGCCCCGGAATACCTGGTGGCTGTCGGTGTTGATGGCAAGGTCCCCGGCCACCGGCATGGCGCTGGCGGCGGCAGAGGCGGGGACGGCCATGGAAGTGCGGCGGATGTTGGCGCCCACCCGGGCGATCAGCTCCCGCATGGAAAAGGGCTTTGTGATATAGTCGTCGGCGCCGATCTCCAGTCCCAGCACCTTGTCCGACTCCTCTTCCCGGGCGGTGAGGATGATGACGGGCACGCTGCTGCCCTGGGCGCGCAGGGCGCGGCAGACGTCGAAGCCGTTCATCTGGGGGAGCATGACATCCAGCAAAATCAGGTCGGGGTTTTCGGAGACGGCCTTGTCCAGCCCGTCCTTGCCGTCGTAGGCCTCCAGGGTGCGGTAGCCCTCCCGCTGGAGGTTGAAGCGGAGGATGTCCACGATGTTCTTCTCATCCTCCACGATGAGAACGGTTTTCTGCGTGTTCATAGGGACCTCCAAGTTTGTGTGATGAAAATCAAAGGTTGAGCAGGATCTTGGCCTTGAGCACGGCGGCGATGGTCTTGGCGTCCTCGATCTCGCCGCTCATGCACCGGTGGACCATCTCGTCAAAGGGGATGCGCTCCACGTTGAGGAACTCTCCCGGGTCCAGATGCTGCTGCTCCATGTGCAGTCCCCGGGCCAGAAACAGGTGCAGCACCTCGCTGTAGCAGCCGGGGGCGGGGACGATGTGGCCCAGGGGCAGGAAGGTGTCCGGCACGGCGCCGGTCTCCTCCTTGAGCTCCCGCAATGCGCCGGTGACCGGGTCCTCGCCTTCGTCCAGCTTGCCCGCCGGGATCTCCAGCATGGTCCGGCCGAACACGTAGCGGTACTGGGTCACCGTCAGCACGTTGTTGCGCTCATCCAGCGGCAGCACGGCCACCCCGTCCACGTGCTCGACCACCTCACGGGACGAGACGGTGCCGTCGGGCAGCCGGACTGTGTCCGTATGGACGGAGAAGAGGGGGCCGCTGTACTGCTCCTTGCGGCTGAGGGTCTGCTCCGTCAGATCCATGAATTTATCCATATCGTTACACCTCGTATACTTTACATTCCGGCCGGGCAGGATGGACGGAGCGGCCGCTCCGTCTGAAAAGCACTGTGCCCCAGTCGATTCCATTCATATCATTATATCACGGGGGCGGGAGCTTGCCAACCGCTTCTTTCTCTTGAAGAAGCGGCGGAGGTGTGCTATACTGTCACCACGCAAAACGGCGGGAAAGGGGTGAGCCCCACGGAGAAAAAGGGGATCAAAATCGCGGCGCAGAACCGCAAGGCCTTCCACGATTACTTCGTGGAGGACAAATACGAGGCCGGCATCGAGCTGGCGGGGACGGAGGTCAAGTCCATCCGGGCCGGCACGCTGAACCTCAAGGACGCCTACTGCACCGTCAAGGACGGGGAGCTGTTCGTCCACGGCATGCACATCTCCCCCTACGAAAAGGGCAATATCTTCAATAAGGACCCTATGCGCACCCGCCGCCTGCTCATGCATAAGCGGGAGATCCGCAAACTCCACGCTCTGGTCAAGCAGGACGGCTACGCCCTGGTGCCCCTGTCTGCTTACTTCAAGGACGCCCGGGTGAAGCTGGAGATCGGCCTTTGCAAGGGCAAGAAGAACTACGACAAGCGTGCGGCCACCGCGGCGCGGGACGCCAAGCGGGAGATCGACCGCACCATGAAAGAGAGGAATCGGTAATTATGTCTGAAAACAACTATCCCATCGCCACCATCACCATGGACGACGGCCGGGTCATGACGGCGGAGCTGTACCCCGAAAAGGCGCCCAACACCGTCAATAACTTCATCTCCCTGGCCAACAAGGGCTTTTACGACGGATTGATCTTCCACCGGGTCATTCCCGGCTTCATGATCCAGGGCGGCTGCCCCAACGGCAACGGCATGGGCGGTCCCGGCTACGAGATCGACGGCGAGTTTTCCGCCAACGGCTTCAAGCAGAACGACCTCAAGCACACCCTGGGCGTGCTGTCCATGGCCCGTACCATGGCGCCCAACTCCGCCGGCAGCCAGTTCTTCATCATGGTGGCCCCCGCGCCCCATCTGGACGGGCAGTACGCCGCCTTCGGCCAGGTGACCGAGGGTACGGACGTGGCGGTGGACATCTCCCGGGTCCAGCGCAACATGATGAACGACAAGCCGAAAAAAGATGTGGTGATCCGGTCCATCCGGGTGGATACCAAGGGCGTGGATTACCCCCAGCCGCAGACCCACTGACCGGGCGCGGCGGAAAGGAGGACGCGTATGCGGACTGCCATTATTACCGGGGCTTCCTCCGGTTTGGGCCGGGAGTTTGTCCGGCAGCTGGCGGACGTGTTCCCGGATGTGGAGTGCTACTGGCTTATCGCCCGCCGGCAGGACCGGCTGGCGGAGATGGCCGCGGAGCTGCCGGATAAAACGGTGGAGTGCCTGGCACTGGACCTTTGCGATTCCATGAGCTTTGTGGCGCTGCAGGAGAAGCTGGCCACGGAGCACCCGGAGGTGGCGGTGCTCATCAACAACGCCGGCTGCGGGTATCTTGGCGAGGTGGGGCGGACGGAGACGTCCCTCCAGACCCGTATGGTGGATCTGAACCTGCGGGCGCTGACGGCTATCACCAGCATGTCCATCCCCTACATGGAAGCGGGGAGCCGCATCATCAACGTCTCCTCCATCGCTGCGTTCTGTCCCACGCCCCGGATGACCGTGTACTCAGCCACCAAGGCCTATGTCAGCGCCTTTACCCTGGGGCTTTCTGAGGAACTGCGGAAAAAGGGCATCACGGTTACGGCGGTGTGCCCCGGGCCTATGAAAACGGAATTTCTGGACGTGGGGCGCATCGCGGGCAACTCCAGAACCTTTGCCATGCTGCCCTACTGCGATCAGGTCCGGGTGGCGGGCGGCACGCTGCGGGCAGCCAAGGCGGGAAGGACCATCTATACGCCCCGGCTCTTTTATAAAACGTACCGCGTGCTGGCCAAGGTAACGCCGGCCAAGCTGATGATGAAGCTGACCAGAACATAAATTTCACGGAATTGTAACATACTTCCCCCGGGAAGTATGTTACAATTCCAAAAGAGTATTCCGCGCCATCCAGCCGCGCAGCGGGAGACGCCCATATGGGGGTGTACCGGTTTCGACGGGGGTATGGAGGCGGGATCAGCGGGCGGCGGCGCCTGACCGCCATAAAACGGGCAATTTATAAATTAAATAACAACAACACTGTTGCTATTGCTGCCTAATTAAAGGCAGCCGTCCGACTCGGAAGGACCGCGAGCCGAGGAGGGCGTCGTTTAGCGGTAAATGTGCGTGCAGTAAGCTTTGCCTGCGCCACACATCATGAAGCTTACCTGACCCGATGGCGTGACGGTTTGCCATCTGGAAGGGGAACAGGGAGGAAGACTCCCGGAATAATCGTCTGCGCCCGGAGAAAATCCCGTTAAAGTGCTTTCGGACGGGGGTTCAACTCCCCCCACCTCCACCAAAGCCCGGAGCCTTGCAACTGCAAGGCTCCGGGCTTTTTCTCTTGTGCCGCAATGGTTTGCGGTGATTCTCCCATAAACTTTGTGCGTTGGTTTTAAGGCATCATGACCACGTAAATTTCACTCTTTTTCACTTTTATTTTCACTTTTTTCCGGCGGGGACAGTAATTTGTCCAGCGCCGTGTCCATGGCTGCATCGTAAGCGGCCTCCCGCTCCTTGATGGTGTGCTGGTAGACGGTCTTAAGCATGTTGTTGGTGGCGTGGCCCATGCGCTTCATGGCGTACTTGTCCGGCAGCCCGGTGGCCAGCATCAGCGAGGCATTGAAGTGCCGCAGATCGTGAAAGCGATAGTGAGGCAGGCTAGCCTTGTCGCAGAGCCGGCAGAAACCGCTGTACACGGCCTTTCCGCTGAGGGTGGTGATATGATCCCCCTTTCGCGGCTGTGCGGCCAGGAGGGCCGCCACATGGGCGGGGAGATGCACCCGACGGGTGCCGCTGGTGGTTTTGGTGCCCTTCTCCACCGGCCCGTCGTCGCCCACCACCATGGCGCGGCGGATGGTAATGGTGTCTCCGGAGACATCCTCCCAGCGCAGGCCCAGGATCTCCGACTGGCGCAACCCCAGGAATACCGCCAGGCAGATGGGCAGCTCATAGCGCGTCCCCCGGGCCGCTTCCAGCAGACGGCGGATCTCATCCTCTGTGGGGATCTGGATCTCCTGCCTGACCTTCTGGGGCAGGCGAGTCCGCAGTGTCAGCGTCGGACGGTATTCTCCTACAACAGCGGAGAGGAGGCCGTGGGCGTTGGCCACCGACTTGGGGGACTTTCCCTCCCGGACCATCCAGCCCACCCATCGCTGCACCTGCTCCTGGTTCAGGTGGTTCAGCTGGACGTTTTCCAGCGGGCCCAGCGCCTCGCGGATGTGGTTATACCCCCGGATGGTAGAGGGAGAGAGCACCGGTGTTTTCAGGTCAATGTAGCGCTGCATGGCGTCCGATACGGACAGCTGCAGGGGAGAGCGCGCATCTTCGGCCAGTCGGGTCTTGAGCCCAGCGGCCCAGTAGGATGCCGCTTCCGCTGTGTCAAAGGTGCCATTGTAGCGATGCCCGTCCACCATCAGCTGGATGTACCATTTTCCGGCGGGCGTTTTCTTCGGCTTCGGGAGTTTCATTGCCGCCCCTTTCTGAAAAAACAAAACATTTGTTCGATTACACGATTAGAAAAAAGCCGCCCGCCAGGGGCGGCTTTTTAGTTTGCATATTATGGATAATTTTCAGTCGGAAATGCCTGCATTCGCATCGTCCACTGCGTCCCAGAAGTCAGTTTCATTGACAATGATCACTTTGGCGCCATCTTTACGAAGCTGCATGGCCTCTTCAATTTTCCGGCCATAGCAGGCATAGGCCCAGCATGGATTGCCGGCGTTGCCGACGACTAGATAGTCGGTTTTTGCACTGACGGTAGAACGGGCGATCCCGCCAAACGCTCTCACAGCATCGGCCATTACGTTCCGCTTTGCACGATAGGACTCGCCCGTGAAGCAAAAGACCTTATTTTCAAACGAGATTTCAGGGCAAACAGCACAGACACCGCCAATGCTGTATTTTTCTTGCAGTGCCTTGAAATCGCCTTCATTCAGGTTGAAAGAATCTTTGAATTCAATGATGTTTCCGAAAAAGGCCATAAGCTGCTCGCGCTCTTCCGTGGTAATGACGTTATCATCAAGCACGGCACAGAGCAGGCTGTTGATTTCGTCAAACGGATAGGTCCCGGCAAGAAAAGCGTTTGCACTCATCCAGGATTTTAATGCCTGAATCTCTCGGTCGCTCAGTTCTCCGTCTGCCATAATTCCGTGTATCATACCCGAAAGGAACTGGATGGAAGAGGTTATGGCGTCGTAGTAAGAATTGCTGTCAGCAAAATTATTGCACAACCAGAGAATATCCTTGGATTCGTCCTCTGTGATGACGCCGTCTTCGCAGGCTTTTTCCACTACGGGAATGATTTCAGAAAATGGATGGCGATCCCGCAGGTGCGCGTGAAGCTGGCACCAGTGCGTCAGTTCCTGAATTTCCGAGCTTTCAACGGATGCGTCAGAATTGATCCCGGCCACGATCCCGCGCAGGGTGTTCACGGCTTTATGCAGCTCAGCCGGAGTGGTAAAAGCCCGATACTCTTCCATCTCTTTCATTTATGTGTACTCCTTTTAACCTTGCAGAACGCCAATACATCTGTTCAGCTTGAGGTATTCTCCGTTCTCCACCGTAATATAGGCGGTATTGCTGAAGTTGTCATTTGCAATGATGGAAGAAAACTCCCCACTAGCGTCTTTGCAGCGGGCGTAATAAGCGCCCCAATCCTCGCTTGTTGCAGTCAACAGGTAGGTTCCGGCCTGGATATCCGTACCAACCAGATACATTCCTTCGCCCACGGATGCAGCAGGGTCATGTTTAGGCGTAGTTAGGACAACGGTGCTGGTAGATCCATCCCAAGCAACAGAAAGACCAAGAGCTTCTGCAAGCGCTCGGACAGGGAGATAGTTTGTGCCATCAAACATAAAGGGTTCCACAGGATTCCCTTTTGCGTCAGTCAGATTCAACTTCTGCCCATCTAGGCTGACGCTAATATTGCGGTATTCCAATTCCTTCGTTACTTTTCCAGTAGTAGCAATGGCAGTTCCCGCCAAACAAACAATCAGCAACATGGTAAGCATACCGGCAAAGAAGCTCTTGTTTTTTCCCATTTTTCTCTCTCCTTGATGTGTCCGATTCGGACACGTTTATTTTTTATCCGCACACTGGCGGGGAATTACAAGGTAAACTCCACTTTCACCACCCGACCGATGACGCGGATCTTGGTCTTGCTGGTGTCGTAGATCTGCGGCTGGTGCTCCGGGTTGGTGGACTGGGGCATCAGGGTGACGGTGGAGCCGGTGGCATAAAACCGCTTGACGGTGGCGTCCTCATCTCCCACCATCACCACGGCCACCTCTCCATTCTCCACTGTATCCTGACGGCGGACGATAATACGGTATCCATCATTGATGCCTAGGGCGTTCATGCTGTCTCCGTGAACAATAAGGGCGAAGTACTCTGCCTGGCCGTTGAGATCCGTGACAGTATATCCCTCAATGTGCTGCTCGGCGTAGAGCGGCAATCCTGCGGAGATGCGGCCCAGGATAGGGATGCGGTGGAAGGTTCCCAGGTCAATATGTTCCGCACCTTTTGGAAGAACTGTGTCCGAATTGGACACACCGGCGGGGGCTGTTTTCTTTTTGGGGCCGTTGCCGGTGAGCAGGTACTCCGTGGTGGTGCCCAGGGCCTCGGCGATCTGGGGCAGGCGGCGATTGAATGATGATGACTTTCTTCTGCGCCACTCACTGACTATGGATGGGGTGACGCCTAACTGGGCAGCAAAATCCCGTTGCTCCTTATATTTGCGATCAACCAGATCAAAGATGCGGTCTACAGTGTCCAATGGAATCACCTCTAATAATGCACAAAACGTAAAAACAAGAATTGTTAAAATGAAACAAGAATAAATAAATCCCGAATTTACGATTGACAATCGTAAAAACAAGAATTATAGTTATAACCACAAACTACATGAAAGGAGAAACGACAAAGAACCATGTTTATTCATGA
>NZ_URDP01000010.1 GCF_900546705.1 uncultured Oscillibacter sp.
CCGCACCATGAGGGGGGCATCCCGTTTCAGAAATGTGGGTTTAAATAAAACCCGTCACGCACCGAGCAGGAATCACGTTCAGGCGTGTTCCTCGTCCTCGTCAGCGAAGAGGGCCTCCATAAACTGCTGATAAACCAGCTCCAGCTCCTCGTCACTGTCCAGGGTGGAGAGCTGATCCTCTCCGTCCACATGGACCACCTTCAGGATGATGAGGCCGTTTTCCTCGTCGTCCAGGTCCACCTCTTCCACACCGTCCTCCTGCTCCTCGCCCTGGATGGCGGGGAAGAAGGCCATGTAGGTCTGACCGTTGTAGTCCAGGGTATCTACGTGCTCCAGCTCAAACTCGTTGCCCTCTTCATCGGTCACAGTGATGAAATCGGGACCAAATTCTTCACTCATAGATGGCACCATACCTTCCTTAGCGTCGTCTCTATTGTAGCCTGTACCGGCGAAAAATGCAAGAGTGGACCGGGCTAAATTTTTTGATATGTCGGATTGGGATACAAAAAAGCCGGGAAAGAGGGTGGACAACAGGTGAGAACGTGATATAATAACATCGATTCTCTGTAAGCATCAGACGCAGACAGCGGGCCAAAAGGCCTGCTTATCAATACGGAGGTGTCATTTTTGCCGTCAAGATCCAATCAAAGTCCCCGGCCGCGGAAGGGCCGGAGCGAAAAGACCTACAACCCCGCGCTGCATATCCTGGGGATTGTGGGTAAGGTCGTGGGGACCTTCCTGCTGGTCATGCTGATCACGGGGATCATCCTCGTCTGCTTCGCCATGGTCTATATCAAAACGGTCATCCTGCCCCAGGCCCATCTGGACGCCAGTTTTGATATGAACCTGACCAGCACCATCTATTATATGAACCAGGAGACGGGACAATACGAGGAACATCTTTCCCTTCACGGTACGGAGAACCGCAAGAAAGTGACCTACGATCAGATCCCGGAAAATCTGGTCAACGCCACCATCGCCATTGAGGACGAGCGCTTTCTGACCCACGACGGCGTGGACTGGAAGCGTACCATCGGCGCCACGGTGAATATGTTCATCGGCATGAAGGACACCTTCGGCGGCTCCACCATCACCCAGCAGCTGCTCAAGAACATGACCGGAGACAACAGCGGCACCGTCAACCGTAAGGTCCGCGAGATCTTCCGGGCCCTGGAATTTGAGAAGAATTACACGAAAGAGCAGATTCTGGAGCTCTATCTCAACACCATCTACCTGGGCAAGACCTGCTACGGCGTTCAGACGGCTGCCAACTACTACTTCGGCAAGGATGTCTCGGAACTGTCGGTGGCGGAGTGCGCATGTCTGATCGCCATTACCAACAACCCCTATCAGTACGGCCCCATGTCCACCCTGGTCATCACCCGGGAGGACGGCACCCAGGTAACGGCGCGGGAGCTGAACAAGGAGCGTCAGGAGCGGATTCTGGACAAGATGACTGAGGTGAAGGATCCGAAGACCGGCGAACCTTTCCTGACGGAGGAAGAGGCGGAGGCTGCCAAGGCAGAGCCGCTCCAGTTCACCGACGGGACGACTTCTTCCGACGACCAGGGCACTACCTCCAGCAGCGGCGTGAAGATCAACTCCTGGTTTGTGGACCAGGTGTTCCTGGACGTGTCCAACGATCTGGCGGAGGCGGAGCACATCTCCGTGGAGGCCGCCCAGAAGAAGATCTACAACAGCGGCTATAATATCTACACCACGCTGGACCCGGAGATCCAGGAGATCGCCGAGTCCGTGTATGAGGACCGCAGCAACCTCAATGTGACTTCCCGCAACGGCCAGCTGCTGCAATCGGGTATTACGATTATCGACCCGGAGACCGGCAACATTGTGGCCATGGTAGGCGCGGTGGGTGAAAAGGACCGGAACCTGGGGTGGAACTACGCCACGGGCCGGCGGCAGGTGGGCTCGTCCATCAAGCCGCTGACGGTCTACGCGCCGGCGCTGGACGCCGGTGTGGTGACCATGGCCTCCACGTTTGATAACTATCCTGTGCGGCTTTTGAACGACAGCCCGTGGCCCAAGAACTCCCCTCCGGGGTACAGCGGCTGGACGACGCTGGCCAACGGCGTGGCCAACTCCATCAACACGGTGGCCGTACAGGTGGTGGAAAAGCTGACGATTCCCGCCTCCTACGCCTTTGCCACGGAGAAGCTGGGGCTGAACCTGGTGGCAGACGATATGAACACCGCCGCTCTGGGCCTGGGCGGACTGACCCACGGCCTTTCCACGGTGGAGATGGCTGCGGCTTATGCCACCTTTGCCGACGGCGGCATCTATCATGAGCCCCGCACCTATGTGAAGGTCACTGCCTCCGACGGTGTGACGGTGGTGCTGGAAAACGAGAGCGAGGAGCATGTAGCCATGAAGGAGACCACGGCGTACTTCATGAACCAGCTCCTCCAGGGGGTGGTCAACGGCGGAACCGGCGGCAGTGCCAAGTTCAGCGGCATGACCATTGCCGGCAAGACCGGTACTACCAGCGACAACTATGACCGCTATTTCGTGGGCTACACGCCCTATTACGTGGCCGCAGTGTGGACGGGCTATGATTCGCCGGAGAAGATCAGCTACTCGGGCAACCCGGCCATCACCATGTGGAAGAAGGTCATGCAGAAGATCCATGAGAATCTGCCCAACAAGTCCTTCTCCACGCCCTCTTCTGGACTGGAGACGGTGGAGGTCTGTTCGGACAGCGGCCTGCGGCCCACGGATGCCTGCCGGGCGGATGTGCGCGGGTCCCGTGTGCGTACGGTGACGGTGGCTGCCGGTACGGCGCCTACGGAGTCCTGCAACCTTCACACCATGGTGGACTACTGCACGGAGGGCAAGTGCCTGGCCGGGGAGAACTGCCCTGCAGAGAGCGTGAAGCAGGTGGGCGTCCTGGACTATGTCCGGACGGACTACGGTGAGAGCATCAAGGCGGACGATGACGCCTATTTGCTGGTGAATATGCAGAAGGCGGCGGAGGCCGGCTGTCCCGTCCACACCCAGGCGGCCACGGAGCCGGAGCAGCCTGTCACCGACCCGGTGGAGACGCCCACTACAGACCCCAATGACCCCAACTACGATCCTTCCGGCGGCTTCGGCGACGAGAACATGCCCACGGAGCAGCCTTCCACAGAGCCTCAGAATCCTCCGGAAACGGATGAGAGCTGGGTCATCTGGCAGGAGAACGGCTGAAGCTGCGAACGGCACCGGAACCAATAAAAGAGCAGCGTTCCCACAAGGGAACGCTGCTTTTTTTGCGCTTGCTCAGGACTGGGACGCACAGTCGGCTGGCCCGCCGGTGAGCATTTCGAGCCCGTGGCCAAGCGCCGGGAGCACGGCCTCCAGATTTTCCCGGGCGGCCTTGGGAGAGCCGGGTAGGTTGAGAATCAGAGTTTTGCCCCGGATGCCCGCCTGCGCCCGGGAGAGCATGCCCCGGGGAGTAATGCGCATGGAGGCGCTGCGCATGGCTTCCGGGATGCCGGGGGTCAGCCGCTGGCAGACGGCCAGGGTGGCCTCCGGCGTCACGTCCCGGGGGGAGAAGCCCGTGCCGCCGGTGGTGACAATCAGGGATACACCGGATTGATCGCTGAGCCGGCACAGCGCTGCTTCGATCTGGGGCTGCTCATCTGGGACAATGCAGGTGTGGGTCACCTGATAGCCGGACTGCTCCAGCAGGGAGGCCACCAGCGGGCCGCCTGCGTCGGGGCGCTCGCCCCGGAAACTGCGGTCACTGACGGTTACAACTGCGGCGTTAAACATGGTGTATCTCTCCTTTTTCACATGGAAACAACAAAATATCGTCCGGGTTAACCTGTACGTGGATTCTGCTGCCCGGGGCGGGACAATTACCGGAGGGCAGCGCCATCCGCAGCGGCGGGGTACCTGGCGGCGCGTCGTCCGGGCGGAGCAGAATGGTGGCGGCGCCTACGTCCGGCAGGATCCGCTCCACAGAGCAGGAAAAGGCACCGGGCGCGTCCGCCGCGGCAGGATGTACGGCGGCTGCCCGGATGGCTGCCCGGGTGCTGCCGGGATGCGTACTGCACGGCAGCGTAATGCCCCACTGGGGAAGGAACACGTGCGTACCGTCGGTCTGGGCGTCGGCAAAATTTTCGCAGCCTGCCAGACGGGCGGCGGCCTCTGTGGCAGGGTGGTGTACCAGACGCTCCGGTGAGGTCACCGGCTGGGTGTGTCCCCGCTCCATAACGCAGATGGCCGGGCAGTTGCGGAATACCTCACCCCGGTCGTGGGACACCCACAAAAGCGGGCCGCGGAAGTCCGACAGCAGCGCGGAAAGTTCTACTTCCAGCTGACTGCGCAGGTAGCTGTCCAGGGCGGAGAAGGGCTCGTCAAGCAAAATGGCGTTGGGCTCTGAAGCAAGAATACGGGCCAGGGCAGTGCGCTGCTGCTGGCCTCCGGAGAGCTGACGGGGCCGCAGAGAGGCCACATCCTCCAGCTCCATGCGGTGGAGCAGTTCGTCTGCCACCGCCTCCCGGCGGGCCTTTTGGCGTACAGCCACGGCAATGTTTTGCCGCACGGTCATGTTGGGGAAGAGGGCGTACTGCTGGAAGAGATAGCCCACCTGCCGCTGTTGGGGCGGCAGATTCACGCCGGCGGCGCTGTCGAAGAGGACACGTCCGTCCAGAGTGATGCGGCCCTCGTCCGGCCGGAGGATTCCGGCAATGCACTTGAGTGTCACGGACTTCCCGCAGCCGGAGGCTCCGAACAGGGCCAGCGGCGTCCGGTCTGCCTCAAACTGCACATCCAGAAAAAAGCTGCCCAGCCGTTTGCGAATGGATACGGAAAGACTCATGACCGGACCTCCTTTTGCCGCACTTCCAGCAGATTTACCGCCAGCAGAAAGACGGTCGACAGCGCAATGTTCACCAGAACCCACCGCAGGGCTCCGGCGTCGTCGTTGGTACGCCAGAGCTGATAGACTGTGGTGGAGATGGTAGCGGTACGGCCGGGGGTGTAGCCGGCGACCATGGAGGTGGCACCGTATTCTCCCAGAGCCCGGGCAAAGGAGAGCACAGCCCCTGCCAGGATTCCCTGGCGGCAGACCGGCATCTGGACCCGCCAGAAGATCCAGGTGTTGGACCGGCCCAGGGTGCGGGCGGCGTCTGCGAGCGTCGTGTCGAAGCTCTCAAAGGCACCCCGGGCGGTACGGTACATCAGGGGGAACGCCACTACCACCGTGGCAAAGATAGCCGACCACCAGGTCATGACCATCCGCACGCCGAACGTCTCCAGAACAAAAGCGCCCAGCGGCCGCTTGGGACCCAGCAGCACCAGCAGCAGCCAGCCTACCACCGTGGGCGGCAGTACCAGCGGCAGCGTCAGCACCACGTCCAGAATACCCTTTGCTGCCCGGGGCAGCCGGGCAATGTAATAGGCGGAGAAAATCCCCAGGAAAAACACCGCAGCCGTGGAAATGGCGGCGATGCGCAGGGAATTAAGGAGGGGATACCAGTCCATATGAGGGCCTCCTGAAAGGGAGAATAGAGATACGCCATTTCCACCCGCCTTAGGCGGAGCGCCGCAGTGCGGCGTTCAAGCGTTTCCGGGCCCGGCGGATCAGCCCAGAGGCGTGAAGCCTACGCTCTCAAAGACAGCCTTGGCATCGTCAGAGGACAGATAGTCCAAAAACGCTTTGGCCTCATCGCTGTGCTGGCTCTGTGCCAGGACGGCGGCGGGATAAATCACCTGTCCGCACATATCGGCGGTGGCTTCGTCCACGGTGTCAAGTCCGGCGGAGAAGGCGTCGGTTGCGTAGATGATGCCGCAGTCCACGGCATTTTCGCTGACCTGGGTGGTGACCTCCTTGACGTCGGAGCCGTAGGTGAGACAGCGGCCGATGGCGGACTCGTCCAGCCCATAGTAGGCAAAAATCTTCTGGGTGTACTGTCCTACGGGAACGTCGCTGTTGCCCATGGCCAGCAGCACATCCCCGCTTTGCAGCAGCTGGGAGAGCTGATCGAAGCTCTCAATGCCGGCGGGATTGCCCTCGGGAACGGCCAGCGTCACCTTGTTTTCCAGCAGATCCCGGCGGGTGCCCTCCAGCACGCCGCCCTCTTGCTCCAGGGTGTCCATCTGCGTGGGAGCTGCGGAGATAAACAGATCGCACACGGCGCCTTCCTGAATCTGCTTGAGCAGATCGCCGGAGGAGGCGTAGGAGGGAACGATGGTGACCTGGGGCGCGACGGACTGATAAAGACCGATGATCTCATCCAGCGTCTCCGTCATGGAGGCGGCGGCAAAGACCGTCAGCTCCACAGCCTCGCCTTCCGTGGATTCCTCCTGGGAGGATGCCTCTTTCTGGCCGCAGGCGGCCAGGGACGCGGCCATGGACATGGCCAGCAGCAGGGCAACAAGCTTCTTCATAATAGTCTTCCTTTCTGATGATAGTCTGATAAAACCGCCTTTTCAAGAGCGGGAGTATCTATTCGTAATACTTGATTGAGAATAACGCTAGGGGAAAAGGATGCGCCGGAGTCCGGCGCGTCCGCATATTATTTTCCAAAGGGGCACACAGGCCAGTGGCAGGGCTTGCATCCCAGGCACAGCCCGCCCTCACCCATAACGGCGAAGTCCGCACGGGTCATCTCCACACCGGCGGCCAGGCGGGGCAGCGCCAGGTCAAAGATGGTGGCACCGGCGTACATGACGCATCCGGGCAGGCCGCACACAGCGGTGCCGTCGTCATAGTAGCCCAGGAGAAACATGGCGCCGGGCAGCACCGGGGCACCGTAGGTGACGATGCGGGCACCACTTGCCTTGATTCCGCCGGGCGTATTGTCGTCCGGGTCCACGCTCATGCCGCCGGTGCAGCAGATGAGATCGGCGCCGGTGGCGCGGGCCTGGGCAATGGAGGCGGCCACATGGTCCACGCCGTCGCCGGAGTAGAAGACCTCCAGTGTCTCAATGCCGTAGGAGGCCAGCTTGTCCCGGACTACAGGGGTGAAGGTATCCTGGATACGGCCGGTGAGCACCTCGCTGCCGGTGGCCACGATGGCGGCGGTCTTTTTCACGAAAGGCAGCAGCTCCAGCAATGGACGGTTCCCGGCAGCATCCTCGGCAGCCCGGAGCTGTTCCTCCCGGATGATGAGGGGGATGACCCGGGTACCGGCCAGCTTGTCGCCCGTTCGGACAGCGGTATTGCCGTGACGGGTGGCGACCATAATTTCGTCCAGACTGTTGAGGGCGGTGAGCCGTGCGCTGTCCACCCGGAACAATCCGTCGCACCCGGCAGTGATTTCAATCTTGCCTTCGCTGGCCTGGCTGCGTTCCATGTGTTCGTTCAGGCACAGGGCACAGAGCCGCTCCGCTGCATCGTTTTCGTGGACCATGCCCGGCTCCATCTCCCACACATACAGATGCTCCTTGCCCATGGAGAGCAGCACCGGGATGTCCTCCGGCTGAACTACGTGGCCCTTGCGGAACCGGGGGCCCTTGTAGGTATCCTTGATGATCTGAGTCATGTCGTGGCACAGCACATGGCCCACGGCGTCCTCGGTACGGATCAGTTTCATAATGCCGCCTCCACTACTTCGATCTCATCGCCGGGGCGTACAGTGCCCTCCCGCACGACGATGGCAAAAATGCCCTCCGTGGGCATGACGCATTTGCCTACTGCCTTTTTGATGGCGCAGTCGCTGTGGCACTCCTTGCCGATCTGGGTGACCTCCACCTCGGTTTCGCCGATGCGCAGGTGGGTGCCCACAGGGAGGTGCTTGAGGTCAATCCCGCAGGTGTTGATGTTCTCGGCGAACACGCCTGCATCCAGGGGGATGGGGCAGGCATCGCGCATGGTATCCACGCTCTCCTCGGCCAGGAGGCTGATCTGCCGGTGCCAGTCGCCGGCATGGGCATCTCCCACGATGCCGTGGTGCAGCCGGAGCTGAATTTCCGGCACCGGGTGTTTGATGGTGCCCTTTTTCTCGCTGATATTGACGGATACAACCGTGGCCAAGGGGCTCACTCCTTTATCTTGTAGTCTCCGCTCTTGCCGCCGGATTTTTCCAGCAGGCGGATGTTGGTGATACGCATATCCTTTTGAACGGCTTTGCACATATCGTAAATGGTCAATGCCGCCACGGACACGGCGCTCAGCGCCTCCATCTCCACACCGGTGACGCCGGTGCAGGTGACGGAGGCCCGGATGGATACCATGCAGGGCTCGTCCGAAAGAGCGAACGTGATGTCGATGCCGGTGAGGGGCAGGGGGTGACACATGGGGATCAGCTCCCAGTTGTGTTTGGCGGCCTGGATACCGGCCACCTGGGCTACGGCCAGCACGTCACCTTTTTTCATGGTGCCGTTTTTGATATGGGTCATGGTCTGGGGGGCCATGCGGATCTCGCCCGCTGCTACGGCAGTGCGGTGGGTGACAGCCTTATTGGTCACGTCCACCATTTTTGCCCGGCCCTGTTCGTTGAAATGTGTCAGTTCGTCCACGGTTCATCCTCCGATCTCATTCATGGTGCGGGGGGTTTTGCTGCCGCCGGAAGCCAGATGATGCCGGGGGGGCTTTTGGGCGATGCCCCGGACGATAGCGTCCAGCAGCGCCTGGCCGTGCAGTCCCCGCAGGGGGAGCTCCTCCGCAGAGTGCAGGCAGCCCTTGAGTCTGCCGTCCGCTGTGACCCGGACCCGTCGGCAGTCGGCGCAGAAGTCGTGGCTCACCGGGGAAATCAGGCCCACCGTGCCTGCCGCACCGGGCAGACGGTACCGGCGGGCTACGCCCTGGGAGGAGATTTCCTGTAAAGTGGAAACCCTTTTCAGCACTTCCTCCCCGGGGAGAAAGCAGCTCTTGTCCCAACCGGCGCAGGGGCCCATGGGCATCAGCTCAATGAAGCGCATCTCCCAGGGGTGGGTGCGGGTAAGATCGACCAGATCTTCGATCTCGTCATCGTTGAAGCCGCCGATCAGGACGGTGTCAAATTTCAGGTTCTGAAAGCCAGCCTTTTCCGCGGCGGCAATGCCCGACAGTACGTCCGAAAGCGTTCCGCGCCGCGTCATGGCGGCGAATCGATCCGGCCGCAGGGTGTCCAGACTGATGTTCAGCCGGTCCACACCTGCTTGGCGAAGCGGTACTGCCAGCGTCTCCAGAAGCGAGCCGTTGGTGGTCATGCAAAGCTCCTGAAGGCCGGGAATGGCCCGCAGGGACCGGCACAGCTCCACAATGCCCCGCCGTACCAGAGGTTCTCCACCTGTTAAGCGAATCTTCTTTACACCAAGCTGCACACAAGCTGACGCAATTTCCGCCAGCTCCTCCAGCGTGAGCATCTCCTCATGATGCCGCTTGGGCACACCCTCTTCCGGCATACAGTAGCGGCAGCGGTAATTGCAAAGGTCCGTTACGCTCAGACGAAGGTAATCTATGGTTCTTCCGCAGCCATCCAGCATAAGGGCCTCCTGTCGTGATACTCAATGAAGGTAAACGTTATTGGTTTCATGATAGCAGATTCCGGAAAAAAGTCAAGAAAAAGGGTGCCCCGCCGTTGTTCGGCGGGGCAGTCGGAAATATGCGGATCAGCAATCCTCCGCACCTTTGAGAAGACGGAAATAATTGCGCTGGGTTTCGATGAGCCCATCCTGCTGCATTTTGCTCAGTTCATTGGACAGGGCGCTGCGCTCTACGTTCAGGTAGTCGGCCAGCTGCTGACGGTTGAAGGGGATGGTGAAGCTGCGCTTGCCGGTGCGGATGGCCTGATAGGAAAGGTAAGACAGCAGGCGCCCCCGGATGGTCTTGGGGGCCGTATGGAAGATCTTGCGGGACAGATTCAGGTTTTTTTGGGCGGAGAGCGCCAGAAGATTCTGAATGAGCCGGCTGTGATGGGTACAGCTGTGGGTGCAGATCTGCAGGACTCGTCCTACATTTAAAAAGAGAACTTCTGCAGCCTCGGCAGTGACCACATCCACCATCATGGGCTCGCCGGGGGTGCAGGCATAGGTCTCGGCGAAGATCTGCCCGGGGCCCACGCTGTCCAGCACAGTGGTGTTGCCCCAAAGGTCGTTGTTCTCAATTAGTGCCCGGCCGGAGAGGATCAGACCCAGGGAGGCGGTCACGTCGCCGGTGCGGAGGATCATCTGACCCTTGGCATAGCACCGGTGCTCCGCTCCCAGACAGCCCAGCATCTCCTCCGCCTCCTGAGGCGAAATTCCGCGGAAGAGGGGAGTTTTCGATAAAGCGGTAAAATCCATAGTGATTTGTTCCCTTCGTTGTTATAACAACATCTGTATGGGAAAAACTCTAGTATAGTATGCACAGAAAGTCAAGCCCGGTGATGCCAGGTGTCCCGGGGACGTACAGGAGGAAATGAATTTGGAACAGAACATGTTTTGCTATCAGTGCCAGGAGACGGCGCTCTGCAAGGGCTGCACCCGCGTGGGCGTGTGCGGAAAGACCCCCGATGTGGCAGCCATGCAGGATCTTCTGGTGTATGTGACCAAGGGCCTCTCCGCCGTGACTACCGCTCTGCGGAAAGAGGGAAAGCCGGTCTCCGCCCAGGTCAATCACCTCATCACCCTGAATCTCTTCACCACTATCACCAACGCAAACTTTGACAAGGAGGCCATTGAGGCCCGCATCCGTGCCACGCTGGACACCAAAAAGGAGCTGCTCTCCCAGCTGAGCGACACCGCGAACCTGCCCGAGGCTGCCCTGTGGGACGGCATCGGCAGCTGGGAAGAGAAGGCCAAGACGGTGGGCGTTCTCTCCACCGAAAATGAAGATATCCGCTCTTTGCGGGAGCTGATCACCTATGGCCTCAAGGGCCTTTCCGCCTACTCCAAGCACGCCAACGCGCTGCTGCAGGACGACGGGGAGGTGGACGCCTTCTTGCAGCGGGCCCTGGCTGCCACACTGGATGACAGCCTCAGCGCAGACGAGTTGGTAGCGCTGACGCTGGAGACCGGCAAGTACGGCGTCTCCGGCATGGCTCTGCTGGACAAGGCCAACACCACTGCCTACGGAAACCCTGAGATCACCAAGGTGAACATCGGCGTGGGCAAGAACCCGGGCATCCTGGTCTCCGGCCACGACCTGCGGGATCTGGAGATGCTGCTTCAGCAGACCCAGGGCACCGGCGTGGACGTGTACACCCACTCCGAGATGCTGCCGGCCCACTACTATCCCGCCTTTAAGAAGTACCCCAACTTTGTGGGAAACTACGGCAACGCCTGGTGGAAGCAGAAGGAGGAGTTTGAGTCCTTCCATGGCCCGATCCTCATGACCACCAACTGCATCGTGCCCCCCAAGGACAGCTACAAGGACCGCCTCTACACCACCGGCGCCGCCGGATACCCGGGCTGCCGGCACATCCCCGGCGGGATCGGCGAGGAGAAGGACTTCTCCGCCATCATCGAGCACGCCAAGCGCTGTGCGCCGCCGGAGCAGATCGAGCAGGGCGAGATTGTGGGCGGCTTTGCCCACGCGCAGGTGCTTGCCCTGGCTGACAAGGTGGTCGAGGCCGTCAAGTCCGGTGCCATCCGGAAGTTCGTGGTCATGGCCGGCTGTGACGGCCGGGCCAAGAGCCGGGAGTACTATACGGAGTTTGCCAAGGCCCTGCCCCACGACACGGTCATCCTCACGGCAGGCTGCGCCAAGTATAAGTACAACAAGCTGCCTCTGGGCGATATCGGCGGCATTCCCCGGGTGCTGGACGCGGGCCAGTGCAACGACTCCTACTCTCTGGCGGTGATCGCCCTGAAGCTCAAGGAGGTCTTTGGCCTGGAGGACATCAACGACCTGCCGATCGTCTACAACATTGCCTGGTATGAGCAGAAGGCGGTCATCGTGCTGCTGGCGCTGCTGTACCTGGGGGTCAAGAACATCCACCTGGGCCCCACGCTGCCGGCATTCCTCAGCCCCAACGTGGCCAAGGTGCTGACGGAACAGTTCGGCATTGCCGGTATCGGCTCTGTGGAGGAGGACCTGGCGCTGCTGGTGGGTCCGTCCGAACACTGACGGAAATCGAAAGACAGGAAAAAGCAGGGCACAAAAGTGCCCTGCTTTTTGTTTTAGTTGGCAGCTTCCTGGACGGAAACGGCTACGGGAGCCGGGTCCTCATTGTCCAGGGTACCGGTGTAGGTGACCACCACCTTGTCGCCCTCTTCCAGAGCGCTCTGGTCCACATCATCACCGAAGTCGAAGATGTGGTAGTCGCCCTTGTCGTCCACCAGTACCAGGTAGCCGTCCAGGCGGTTCACGATACCGGTGAAGGTCTGGGTCTCCGCGTCCTGATCCTTGGTGTCATCCTGTCCCGCGGCGTCCTGTTCCATGGGAGCGTTCTGCTCGGTGACGGCCTGCTGGTCATCGGTATTCTGCTTGCCGGCGTCTTTTTTTCCGCAGGCAGCCAGGGACAAAAGCAGGCACGCGGCCAGAGCAAACGTAAGAATTTTTTTCATGAGATAAATTCCTTTCCAAATGATATGCAAACAGTCTCTCCCAACTGGCTTGCAGATTCTCCCTTCGTTTTCCCTCCTGCCGTTTTTGGATTTTTGCTGTTTCATCCTCCTCACCCGGCAGTGCCCGTGATTATATAGCACGCCGCATGGGAAAGAAACTGCAATTTGGAAACAAATTCTGACTGAAAAATGACAATTGTGAACAAATTGAAAAGGCGGAGGGAATATTTCCCTCCGCCTTTGGGCCGGAATTCAGTTCAGCCGCCAGACTCCGAAGTTCAGATAAGCCGCAAAACTCACCCACAGAAGATAGGGGATCTGCATCCAGGCGGCCAGACGGTCGGTCCGATGAAACACGGCAATCATCCAGATAATCAGGCCCCACAGCACCAGCAGCCAGATGAGCGCCAGACCGAAGCGCTGGAGATTGAAGAAAATGATACTCCAGAAGAAGTTGAATCCAAGCTGCAGGAAAAAGATCCGCAGTCCCTGACTCCGCGCATCAGACGGGGAAGCCAGATAGATCCGGGCTGCGCCGGCACCCATCAGGGCAAACAGAATGCCCCATACAATGGGGAAGGCTATGGGTGGCGGGGAAAGCGGCGGCTGGACAATGGACTGGCTGTACGTCTTTGCGCCTTTCCGGGTCAGCCAGCCGGAGAGGGCGCCGATTGCCTCTGTCAGGAGAATCCACACCGCGTAGATTTTCCACCGATGTTTTCGCATAGATCATCACCCGGTATGAGCTTATGCAGTTTGGCAGGGTGCTATACAGATGCCGGACATTTTCAATATGGAAAAATTTTCGGATGATTTGTCAAACTCGTGCGCGGACGTTACAGGGTGCAGGCCTGCCGCCCTTGACGGTGGGGCACGCAGGTGTTATTCTACAAAAAGAAGAACGAAAGGGGGAGCGGTATGGCACTGGCTGACCTGCTTGCGGTGGGCCCCGGCGTCACCGCTGTCATTGGCGGCGGCGGCAAGACCACGCTGCTGGCTGTGCTGGGCCGGGAGTTGGCGGCAAAAGGGCGGGTGGTGCTGTGCACCACCACGAAGATTTTTCCCTTTCCAAATCTGCCCTGCGCCCGCACGGCGGAGGAGTTGGAAGCGCTGGCCGGTCAAAGGCTTGTCTGCACGGGAACGGTGATCCCGGAAACGGGGAAGCTCACGGCTCCGCCGGTCCCCATTTCCGCGCTGGAGCGGGAATTTGACTATGTGCTGGTGGAAGCGGACGGGGCGGCCCACCGGCCGCTGAAGGCCCATGCGCCCCATGAGCCGGTGATCCCGCCGGAGGCATCCAATGTGATTTTGGTGGTGGGGGCGTCCGGCTTTGGGCAGCCGATTTCTCAGGCGGCTCACCGGCCGGAGCGGTATGCGGCGCTGGCGGGCGCGGGGCTGGAGGATCTGGTCACGCCGGAACTGGCGGCGGCGGTGATCCGGGCGGAGGGACTCCACGACCGGGTGTATCTCAACCAGGCGGAGACGCTTTTCCGTCCGACGGACGCAAAGACTTTTGCACAGTGCACGGGCGGACCCGTTTTGGCGGGCAGTCTGCAAAGAGAGGAGTATTTTGTATGCTGACGGTGATTCGCGGCGCCGGGGACCTGGCCAGTGGGATTGCCCTGCGGCTCAGGCGTGCCGGGATTCGGGTGGTCATGACAGACGTGGAGCGGCCGACTGCCATCCGGCGGACGGTGTGCTTTTCCCAGGCGGTGGTCCTGGGGGAGACAGTGGTGGAAGGCGTGACAGCCCGCCGGGCCTCGTCTCCCAAGGATGCGTTGGCCTTGCTGGAAGAGGGTGTTATCCCTGTGCTGGCCGACCCGGAGGGGGCCTGCATCCCGGCGCTGAGACCGGCGGCGGTGGTGGATGCTATCCTGGCCAAGCGGAACCTGGGGACGAAGATCACGGACGCACCGGTGGTCATCGGCGTGGGACCCGGCTTCACTGCCGGAGAGGACTGTCATGCGGTGGTGGAAACCATGCGTGGACACTACCTGGGCCGGGTGATGTACCAGGGCTCCGCCATTCCCAATACGGGGATTCCGGGCCTTATCGGCGGCTTTGCCGGCGAGCGGGTGTTGCGGGCCCCGGCGGACGGCGTGTTCCGCCAGGTGCTGGATATCGGCGCCCAGGTGAAGATGGGCGACGTGGCCGCCACCGTGGATGGTCAGCCCATGGTCTGCACCCTAGACGGCGTGCTGCGGGGCATCCTGGCGGACGGTACGCCGGTGCACAAGGGCATGAAGGCGGGGGACATCGACCCCCGGTGTGAGATCCGCCACTGCTACTGTGCCAGCGACAAGGCGCTGGCAGTGGGCGGCGGTGTGCTGGAGGCTATTTTGCACTTTACCGGCGCTCTGGAAGAGGCAAGCGCACCCGCTGCTGCGGACTTGTACAGTGCGGTGCAAAACGAGCTGACGGAGGGCAGAAGTCTGGCGGCACTGGCTATGCTGATCGACGGCGGCCGGGAGCTGGAGTTCACGTTCCGGAGCGGGACCTATTTCCTCTCCCGCCATGGTTCTGCCCGGGGGGTTTCCCTGTGGCATGAAAAGGAAGAGCAGGCCTTTTCCAATGTGTGGAGCCTGCTCTCCGGCGCCCGGCTGGAGGGCGTGCCTTTCCAGGAGGCATGGATATCCTGCGCCATTGTGACGCTCTTTTAAGGAGGCTTGCAGATGGAAAACGAAGTGAAGCTGACGAAGCTGGCCAAATGTGCCGGGTGCGGCGCCAAGGTGGGAGCGGGCGTGCTGGCCCGTCTGCTGGAGGGAATCCGGGTCCATGAGGACCCCAACTTGCTGGTGGGCTTCGACAAAAGCGACGACGCCTCGGTCTACAAGGTCAGCGACGATCTGGCCCTGGTGCAGACCGTGGACTTTTTCCCGCCCATCGCCGACGACCCCTATCTCTTCGGCCAGATCGCCGCTACCAACGCCCTTTCCGACGTGTACGCCATGGGCGGAGAGCCGAAGCTGTGCCTGAATATCATGGCGATTCCCGAGTCCATGCCCTCCGAAGCGGTGCATCAGATGCTGCGGGGCGGCTATGACAAGGTGTATGAGGCCGGAGCCCTCATCACCGGTGGACACAGCATCCTGGACGACGAGCCCAAGTACGGCCTGGCGGTGACAGGCTTTGTCCATCCGGACCGGGTGCTGACCAACGCGGGGGCCCGTCCGGGGGACGTGCTGGTGCTGACCAAGCCCCTGGGCATCGGCATCCTCACCACAGCGGCCAAGGCGGGCATGGCCTCGGCGGAGGCGGTGGCTCTGGCGGAGCGGCTGATGACCACCCTCAATAAGTCCGCCCGGGACGTGATGGTGCGCTACCGCGTTCATGCCTGTACGGATGTGACGGGCTTTGGCCTGATGGGCCACGCCTGCGAGATGGCCCAGGGCAGCGATGTGGAGCTGGAGATTGACACAGAGGCAGTGGACCTCATCCCGGAGGCGGTGGAGCACGCCAGAATGGGGGTCCTGCCTGCGGGCATGTACCGCAACCGCAGCTTTGCCCAGGACTATGTGGACCCGGGCACTGTGGAGCTTTGCCGTCAGGATGTGCTGTACGATCCCCAGACGGCAGGCGGCCTTCTGATGGCGGTGGCGCCGGAGGATGCTCCGGCGCTGCTGGCGGAGCTCAGGGACTGCGTGCCCAGCGCCCAGCGCATTGGCAGCGTGCGCCCTTACGGAGGCGGGAAGCGGATCTTCCTGCGCTGAAAAGAGAAAATCCGTCCGGGAGCATTGCTCCCGGACGGATTTTTTATTTAATAGGCGGCTTCCATCTGCTGAATCTTGCGGTAGAGCCAGTCGTTGACCGGCGTGGGGATATGGTGGATGGCACCCAGGCGCCGGATGGTGCCGGAGAACAGCTCCACCTCGCTTTTGCGGTGGGCCTTGCCGTCCTGGCGCATGGAGGGCTCGCCGTCGGCGGGGAATTCTTCCATGACGTGCACCCAGCCCTGGAGGTCCTCCTCAGTGAGGGAAATGCCCTGGGCGTTGGCCACGGCCATGACCTCCCGCATGGCGCCTACCATGATGCGCTTGGCCTCCGGCTGGCGCAGTCCGCCATAGCCGCACTCAAATACCATGGCGGTCTGATTGCAGCCGGTGTTGACCATCAGCTTGCTCCACATGTGGCGGCGGATGTCCTCAGGCAGCTCATAGTCCATGTGGATGCGGTCCAGCAGGGCGGTGAGGGCGTGGAGACGGGTGGGATCGGCTCCGGCAGGCACACCCAATGCCAGGTCGCCGAAGGGGGAGATGGTGGCTTGATTACCCACTTTCACGGCGGACATCTTCTGGGCCACGCACCAGACTACCTTTTCACTGCCGAAGGCCTGGGACAAAACCTCCTCGCTGGTGATGCCGTTCAGAACAGAGATCAGGGTGGTGTCCGGTCCCACCAGATGGCGGCAGGTTTCCACGGCGTCATGGAGGGCACCGAACTTCACGGAAAAGAGCAGCAGGTCCACCGGCTCGGTCACCTGGGCGGCGTCCTCGTAGCGGAAATCGCACAATTGACCGTTGAGGTATACGCCCTCGCTGCGGTAGCGCCGGACCCGGCCGGCGTCTGCCAGGACCATCACGTGTTCCCGGCCCAGTCCCTGGGTAAAGAGGTGGGCGTAGAGCACGCCCAGCGCGCCCAGGCCAATGATGCCGACGGTTTTGATTTCTTTCATAGAGAGCCTCCTTTTGATGATGGAAAACGGCGGAAGGATGTCCCTCCGCCGTTGCTGTTTATGCGATCCGAACCAGATATTTCAGATCATAGGGTTCGTAGACCACTTTTTCGTAGGCCTCCACGTCCAGCGGCGTACCGTCCCAGTCGGAGTGGATGTCTCCGTTCTGCTTGATGAGGATATCGTAGAGGATATCATAGGTAACGCCGTCAGTGGGGTCAGTCTCCACGATGGTGGAGTAGGGCAGGGTCTTGTGGTAGGTCAGCTCCATGCCCTGATAGTCGAAGTGGAAGCCGCAGCGCATCCGGCAGCCGTCCAGCCCGGTGTAGCGGGCGATCTTCTTCAGATCCTGAAGAATCTTGTCACCCTCTTCTTCGTAGAGGTTTTCCGGGGTGGTGGCGGTGTAGTCAAAGCGGAACTGGATGGAGGCGCCGGGGATCTTGTGGAACCGGTCCAGGTAGGGGACCAGACCCTCGGCGGGGTAGTTCTTGTAGAGCACGCAGTTGACCCGGAAAGGCACCGGCAGCCGGGCCAGCAGATTGTCGTTGGACTCCACCACATAGTGCTGCATGTGACGGGAGACATTGATGCAGGTGATCTTGTGCTTGTTGCGCTCGGCGAATGCCAGAATGTCCTCCTCGGACTGGTGCTCAGAGACGGGGAGGGTGGTGTTGATATAGACTTTGTGGGTGGTGGGAATCTCGTCGAGCATACGCTGGAGCGTCTCCAGATCAGCGAAGGGCTCGCCGCCGGTGAACACAAAATCACAGCGGGGTGTGATGGCGTCCATACGCCGAATGCTCTGGCAGATTTTGTCGGCGGAGAAGCCCGTCAGATCTGCGTATTCCCCCTTGTTGATGCAGAAGGGGCAGTGGTTCTTGCAGTCGTAGGGGACGAAAATCGTCACCGTAGCGCCGCCTTCCCGGGTTTTATAGGGATGTTTCATGATGATCGGCCTTTCAGAAGTAAGATCAAAGGTATATGCGCAAAAGCTGCGTTAAGAAACCTTTCAAATTTTCATGTCAATTCCTTATTGTAATGGATTTTTTCCATAAGGTCAAGAGAAAATACGAAATTCCAGATTTCCATGTCCGGTTCCCGGGACTGTACAAAAAGGGGGAATCCTGCTATAATCAACTTCGATTTGAATCTGAAAAGGAGGTGGACAGCATGGAGGCGATGCTTGCACCCGTACAGTCTTTTTTTGACGCGCTGGCGCAGTTCCTGGCGGATCATCCGATGGTGGGCGAGGGATATACGGCGTTTGTGCGTTTTTTGTTCCCGGCCCTGGCCATTTTGATTTTGTACCGGGCGGTGCGCTCTTTGCTGCGGATTCCCCACACGCCGGAGACCTGGGGACAGCTGAGCCTGCCCAACGGCGCGCCGATTCTGCTGACCCACTGGGAAAATATCATCGGACGGAGTGCCGCGGCGGACGTGCGGCTGAACTACCCCAGTATTTCCCGCCAGCACGCGGCGCTGTGCCGGGGGGAGGACGAGCAGTGGACGCTCTATGATCTTGGCTCCAAGGGCGGTACGCAGATCAACGGCGAAGAGGTCAAGGGCTCCGCGCCGGTACGCCTGGGCGATACCATTACGCTGGGCGGCGTGCCGCTGATGTTTTTGCCCCAGACCGTAGCTGAGAGGGAGGAGCTGGATGAAAAGCGCCGCATGGAGCGGCCGGCCGCCATCTGGCCGTCCTTTTTGTGGCTGACGGTGTTCCAGGTGCTCACCTGTGTGCAGCTGATCGTGGCCGGCGGCGGTGCGAACGGGGCGCAGATTGCCCTGGCTTTTTTGGGGCTGACGGTAGTCATGTGGCTTTATTTTGTGGCGCTGCTTTGTACCCGGTGTGTGGGATTCGAGCTGGAAACCATCGCGTTTTTCCTCTCCACGCTTTCCCTGGCCGTCACAGCTTCCAGCGCGCCGGAGAGCCTTTTCAAGCAGTTTCTGGCCATTTTGCTGGGGCTGGTGCTGTTTTTGGTGCTGGGAATTTTCCTGCGGGATCTGGGCCGGGTGCAGAAGATCCGCTGGCTCATGGCCGCAGCAGCCATCGGTCTTCTGGGTATCACATTGGTGGCAGGCAGCCGCAAGTACGGTGCCGTCAACTGGCTCACCATCGGCTCTATGTCCTTCCAGCCCTCGGAGATCGCCAAGATCTGCTACATCTTTGCCGGCTCCGCCACGCTGGAGCGGCTGTTCCGCCGCCGCAATCTGACCCTGTTCATCGTCTTGACCGGCGTGTGCATCGGTCTTCTGGGCATTATGAGCGACTTCGGCACGGCGGCGATCTTTTTCGTCACGTTCCTGGTAATCGCCTATCTGCGGTCGGGGGACTGGACCACGCTGTCGCTGATCTGCGGCGCCGCGGTGTTCGGTGCCGGCATCATCGTCAAGTTCAAGCCGTACATTTTGAGCCGGTTTGCCTCCTGGGGCCATGCGTGGGAGGCGGCCTCCACCACGGGCTACCAGCAGACGCGGACCATGGCCGCGGCTGCTTCCGGCGGCCTTGTGGGAATGGGGCCCGGCAACGGCTGGCTCTATAAAATCCCGGCGGCGGACACGGATCTGGTGTTCGGCATGGTGTGCGAGGAGTGGGGCCTTCTGATTGCCCTGCTGGCCGTGGGCGCTATCATTACGTTGGCGCTGTTTGCCATCCGGGCGGCCCGGGTGGGCCGCTCCAGCTTCTACACCATCGCCGCCTGCGCGGCGGGATCGCTGCTGGTGTTTCAGACCTGTTTGAACGTGTTCGGCTCTGTGGACCTGCTGCCCCTGACCGGCGTGACGTTCCCCTTTGTCTCCAACGGCGGCTCGGCTATGATGTCCGCCTGGGGGCTGCTGGCCTTTTTGAAGGCTACGGATACCCGGGAAAACGCCAGCTTTGCCATCCGAAGCGCGCCTGCGCGGCGGGTGACCCAGGAGGCACGCCGACGGGCGGAGCCGGTAGGCGATCCCTTTGCCCGGGAAGAGGAGGCACAGGATGAAGAAGATTGAGCGAAGAACACTGGTGTGTCTGGTGCTGGCACTGTGCCTGGCGGCGGGCATGTGCGTGTTTTTGGGGAAGTATCTGCTCCAGGGCGGCAGCTGGGCCTCCTCGGCCTTCAATCGCCATCTCTATAATACAGACGGCCAGCTCTCCAGCGGCACCGTGCTGGACCGGGACGGAGATGTGCTCTCCACCGTGACGGATGACGGGCAGCGTACTTATTACGATAATGCAGATGTCCGCAAGGCGACGCTCCACGCGGTGGGGGATCTCCAGGGCAACATCGGCACCGGTGCCCTCAACGCCTTTGCCGACAAGCTCACAGGCTACAATCTCCTCAACGGCGCATTCGGCGCCGGAGCGGGCAGCGATCTGTATCTGACCATTGACGCCCGGTACAACTATGAGGCATACAAGGCCCTGGGCGGCCATGCCGGCACGGTGGCGGTGTACAATTACAAGACCGGTGAGATTTTGTGCATGGTTTCCGCGCCCAGCTATGACCCGCTGAATGTGCCTGCGGACATTGAGACCAACGACCGCTATAAGGGTGCCTACATCAATCGTTTCCTCTCATCCACCTTTACGCCCGGCTCTGTTTACAAGACGGTGACGCTGGCGGCGGCGCTGGGGGAGATTCCGGATCTGGAGCAGCGGACCTGGACCTGTGAGGGCTCTGTACAGATCGGAGACGAGACGATCATCTGCTCCGGAACCCACGGCCAGCAGAACATCGGCGACGCCTTCGCCAATTCCTGCAACGTGGTGTTTGCCCAGATTGCGGCAGAGCTGGGGGCGGACACCCTGAAAAAGTATACAGAGCAGGCGGGGCTGACGGACAGCTACTCTGTAAATGGACTGCCTACAGCAGCCGGCTCGTTCCAGTGGGATGATATTACGGACGGCCAGCTGGGATGGGCGGGTGTGGGCCAGGGACAGGATCAGGTAAACCCCTGTGCCCTGATGGTGTATATGGGAGCTATTGCTAACGGCGGCAAGGCGGCAAAGCCCTATCTCATTGAAAAGACCGTCTCCGCCCTGGGACTTCCGTCTCTGCCCCACTTTACCGGAAAGACCGGACAGCTGGTGTCGCCCGACACGGCCCAGACCCTGTCCGACATGATGGCGGAAAACGTCCAGAAAACCTACGGAGCCGGCCGCTTCCCCAACATGGATATCTGTGCCAAGTCCGGTACCGCCGAGGTGGGGGAGGGGCAGACGCCCCACGCCTGGTTTGCCGGCTTCCTGCGGGGAGAGGATACGCCCTACGCCTTTGTGGTGCTGGTGGAAAACGGCGGCGGCGGCAGCGCCGTGGCCGGTACGGTGGCCAGCCGGGTGCTGGATGTGATTGTGAACGGATACTAAAAAAGAGAACCGCTGGAAAGCGGTTCTCTTTTTTTATTAAATAAGTCAGGCAAGTCCCAGATGACGCTTGAGCTTCCGCATGGTAATGGCGATGCACAGGAAATGTACGCTGGCGGTCACCACCCAGGAGACGGGATAGGACCAGTAGATGACATCCACCGTATGGTAGGCGGGATTCTGGAACAGCAGGGAGATCCAAACCAGGCGCAGCACGCAGGCGCCCACCAGTGTGACCACCATGGGCAGCACGGAGTATCCGATGCCACGCAGCGTTCCCACGCACGAGTCCATAAATCCGCACAGCACATAGGTCACCGCAACGATTTTCAGCCGCACCAGGCCCGCCTGGATGACGGCGGGGCTGGGGGAGTAGAGGGAGAGCAGCTGCGGTCCGAAGAGATAGGTCACGCCGCCCAGTGCCAGGCCCAGCACCAGCACGCACAGCTCTACACGGGCCAGGATCTGCCAGATGCGGCGATAGTTTCCGGCGCCCATGTTCTGGCTGGTAAAGGAGACGTTGGCCTGATAAAAGGCGTTGAGGGCTACGTAGATGAAGTTTTCAATGTTGCTGGCAGCAGAGTTGCCGGCCATGACGGTTTCTCCGAAGCCGTTGATGGATGCCTGAATCACCACATTGGAAAGGGAGAAGAGAATGCCCTGCACACCGGCAGGCAGACCCACCTGCAAGATCTGCCGCAGCTTGACCTTGTGGAAGCGCAGACTGTGCAGATCCAGATGAATGGCACCCTGCTCCTTCACCAGGCAGCGGATCACCAGAGCGGCGGAAATGCACTGGGAGATGACGGTGGCCAGTGCAACGCCCGCCACATCCATCTTCATGACGATGACGAAGAACAGATTCAGGATGACATTGACGATGCCGGCGAAGAAGAGATAGAACAGCGGCCGCTGGGTGTCGCCCACGGCCCGCAGCAGCGCTGCGCCGAAGTTATAGAGCATTGTGGCGGCCATACCGGCAAAGTAGATGCGCAGATACAGTGCGGCTAAGTCCAGCACGTTGGCCGGGCACTGCATCCACACCAGGATCTGACGGGCTCCGGCTACGCCTACCACCGTCAGGATCAGACCGCTGCAAAGACCCAGCAGCATGGCGGTGTGGACGGTTTTGCTCAGCCCGTCGTCATCCTTGGCACCGTAGTGCTTGGCGGCCAGAATGTTGGCGCCGATGGACAGACCCAGGAAAAGGTTGGTCAAAAGTGCGATCAGGGAGCTGTTGGAACCCACTGCCGCCAGGGAGTTGTCGCCGGCAAAGCGGCCCACAACAATCACGTCGGCCGCGTTGAATAAAAGCTGCAGCATACTCGAGCACATAAGCGGCACGGCAAAACGCAGCAGCTTGGGCAAAATTGCGCCGTTGCACATATCAATTTCGTAGCTCTTGGAAACTTTGGCCGCCTTGGCGGACATGGCAGATCGCTCCCTTGCAGATGTACTTTCCGCCCCATGAGGGCAGCAACGCCTATTCTAACACGTCTTACAGAGGAATTCCAGACCACTTTTACAAGTTCTTAACATTTTTCATGAAAAAGAGACAGGCTCCATACGGAGCCTGTCTCGGAGGGGAACGGTGCTCAGAACGCAGGGACCACCGCACCGTCAAAGGTGTCTTCGATGTAGGTGCGGACGGTGTCGGAGTGCAGGGCTTCCACCAGTGCCTGGATGGCGGGGTTATCCTCATTGCCTTCCTTGACCACCAGCACGTTCACATAGGGGGAGTCGGAGGACTCAATGGCCAGGGAGTCGGTGGTGGGGTTGAGGCCGGCGCCCAGGGCATAGTTGGAGTTGATGACGGCCAAGTCAACCTCGGAGACAATGCTGGGGATGGTGGCGGCCTCCACTTCCACGAAGGTCAGGTTCTTGGGATTTTCGGCAATATCCTTGGGAGTAGAGGACAGGTTGGAGCTGTCGGTGAGGGTGATGAGGCCCTGGGCCTCCAGCAGCAGCAGTGCGCGGCCCTCGTTGGTGGGATCGTTGGGCACGGCGATGGAGGCGCCGTCAGGCAGGTCTTCCAAAGAGGTGGTCTTGCCGGGATAGATGCCCATGGGCTCAATGTGGACACTGGCCACGTCTACCAGATGGGTGCCCCGGGAGGCGTTGAACTCCTCCAGATAGGGGATGTGCTGGAAGTAGTTGGCGTCCTCGTCCCCGTCCTCCACGGCGGTGTTGGGGACCACATAGTCGCTGTATTCATTGATGACCAGATCGATGCCCTGCTCGGCCAGGATGGGCACGCACTGCTCCAGAATCTGCGCGTGGGGCGTGGGGGAGGCGGCCACCGTCAACGTGGTGGTCTCGGCAGGCGTTTCAGCGGGAGTCTCAGCGGGGGTTTCTTCCTTGGAACCGCAGGCGGTGAGGGACAGGGCCAGAGTCAGGGCCAGGGCGGCGGTGAAAATGCGCTTGTTGTTCATAACTTCTTTCCTCCAAATATTTCAAATTTTGATTTATTTCAAACGCTTGTCGATGCGCTTCGACAACCAATTGAAAACGAATTGAATGATCTGCACCAGAATGATGAGAAAGATTACGGTTACCCACATAACAGAGGGGACGTTGCGGTTGTGGCCGTATCGGACGGCGATGTCGCCCAGGCCGCCGGCGCCTACGGTGCCGGCAATGGCGGTATAGGCCAGGATGGTGACGATGGAAATGGCGCCGCCCAGGATCAAGGAGGGCTTTGCCTCCGGCAGATAGACCTTCCAGACGATCTGGGCGGGGGAGGCGCCCATGGACTGGGCCGCTTCCACCACGCCGGCATCCACCTCGCTGAGGGAGGTTTCCACCATGCGGGCAATGAAGGGGGCGGCGGAAACCACCAGGGGAACGATGGCGCCCTTGACGCCGATCTTGGTGCCCACCACCAGCTTGGTAAAGGGCATAATGGCTACCATCAAAATGATGAAGGGGAAGGAGCGGCCCACGTTGACGATCCAGTCCAGAATGCGGTAGGTGCCCCGGTTGGGACGGATGCCGTGGGGCCGGGTCAGGATCAGGGCCACGCCCAGGGGAAGGCCGATCAGGTAAGCGAAAACGGTGGAGATGCTGACCATCAGCAATGTGTCCACAGTGCCCTGGATCAGGGTGTCTCCGTATTCGGCCCAGAAGGCGGCAATGGATTCAAGCATGGTATTCGACCTCCTCGATGGTGAGATTGGGCTGGGAGCGAAGATATCCGATGGCCCGGGCGGCTTCGGCAGGTTCCTGGGGCAGGCTCAAGAGCATGGTGCCGAAGGCGTGGCCGTTGATGTTGCGGGTATCGGCGCCCAGGATGTTGGCCTTCACGCCGCAGTCGATGGCAAGGGAGGCGATGAGAGGCTGGTAGACGGTGCCGCCGTTGAAGGAGATGCGGATGGCCCGGGAGGAGGGGGGGACCTGCTCGGCCCGGATACCGCCGGGATACACCAGCTGCCGGGCGGCGTCGGTCTTGGGGTTGGAGAAGATCTCCTGCACGTCGCCCTGTTCGGCCACCACGCCGCCGTCCAGGATGGCGACCCGGGAGCAGATCTCCTCGATGACGCTCATCTGGTGGGTGATGATGACCACTGTGACCCCCAGCGTCTCGTTGAGGTTTTTCAGCAGCGCCAGGATGGAAAGGGTGGTGGTGGGGTCCAGAGCGGAGGTGGCCTCGTCGCACAAGAGCACTTTCGGGTTGGTGGCAAGGGCCCGGGCAATGGCCACCCGCTGCTTTTGACCACCGGAGAGCTGTCCCGGATAGGCGTCCGCTTTGTCGGCGAGGCCTACCAGGTCCAAAAGCTCCAGCGCCCGCTTCCGGGCCGCCGGGGCGGAGACACCGGTCAGTTCCATGGGAAAGCATACATTTTTCAAACAGGTGCGCTGCATGAGCAGGTTGAAGCTCTGGAAGATCATGGTCACGTCCCGGCGGGCCAGCCGCAGTTCCTTTTCCGAGAGCGTCGTCATGTCCTTCCCATCCACGATTACGTGGCCGGAGGTGGGGCGCTCCAGAAGGTTCATGCACCGCACCAGGGTGGATTTCCCCGCACCGGACAGACCGATGATGCCGAAGATCTCTCCTTGCCGGATGTCCAGGTTGATATCCTCCAGGGCGTGGACGGCGCTCTCGCCGGTGCCGAAGGTCTTTGTAAGATGCTGGATCTGAATGATGGATTCACTCACAGTTCCCATCGTCCTTTCTTGCTGTCAGGCATAAAAAAACGTCCCTGACGCATCTGCGTCAAGGACGAACGTACTGCTACGCCGTGGTACCACCTTGCTTCGCACGCTCCCTCGCGGAAGCGGCCTTAGAGAGTGCCAACACACTCCTGCGCTGTGACGTGCGCTCACGTCGTGACCTATGCACCGGCAGTCGGCCACGCAACTCCGAGACCATGTTCGGCAGGCTCTTCCGTACCGCCTCGCACCAAACAGCGGCTCTCTGGGACGTATCTTCCTGCGTACTCTTCTCTTCATCGTCTTTGCGGTATGCACTTGTGTTATCTGTTTTGTAGTGTACACGTTATCGGTTTTAATGTCAACAAGTAAAACTGACGATACAATTTGATGCACGGAAGATAAAATTATGCAAAAAGCACAATTCTCTGCGACGGCGCCAAACGATGCAGAATTTTTACAAATTTCTGCACTGTATCGGATTGAAACTGTCCGGCAAAACTGCTACTATCAAATATTAAGAAAAATGAGAGAAGGTGCCGGTGCTGAAACGCGAGCAGGAAAATTCCAGAATCCATTGGCTGCGCAACCTTGTCTGCGGTGTGCTGATCGGCGCGGGAGCCATTTTGCCGGGCGTCTCCGGCGGTGTGCTGGCGGTGGTATTTGATATTTACCGTCCGTTTATGGAGATGCTGACCCATCCGACCACCGCGCTGCCGCGGTACTGGCACTGGCTGCCCCCGTTGGGCATCGGCTGCGCCGTCGGATTTCTCGGCGTGGCCAAGGGAATTGCTGCCAGCATGAATTGGTCAGCCTCCGTGACTACTTGGCTTTTCATCGGACTGATTGTAGGGACGATCCCGTCGCTGTTCCGGGAGGCCGGAAAGGAGGGGCGGAGCCCCTGGGCCTGGCTGAGTCTGGCCTTGTGTGCCGGCGCAGTGTTCTTCGGCCTCTTTTATGTGCAGTATGTATTGAAGGTGTCGGTGACACCCAACTTCTGGTGGTATAATTTCTGCGGCGTACTGTGGGGGATGGGGATTATTATCCCCGGGATGACGTCCTCCTCGGTAATGATGGCACTGGGGCTGTACCAGCCCATGCTCCAGGGATTGGCGCAGATGGACCTGGTGGTGCTCTCGGCGTGCCTGCCGGGTCTGATCGTCACCGTGGTGGTGCTGGCCCGGGCGGTCACCTGGCTGTTCCGCCGGCACTATGCCGTGGCGTTTCACGGAATCCTGGGCACGGTTGCCGCCTCTACCCTGGCCATTATCCCCACGGAGTACACAGGAGCGGGCGAGGTGGTGCTCTCGGCGCTGCTGTGCCTGGGCGGCTTTGCCCTGGCCTACGCCCTGGACCGGCTGGACCGGCGCATCCGGGCGGCGGAATAAAAAAGACTGTCCCATGGGGACAGTCTTTTTTTGATATCAGAGGGTCACGATTCCGGCCTCTACCAGCTTCTGGAGGCTCATGAGAATGCCCAGCTTGGCGTGGTACCAGGTGAGTCCGCCCTGGAAGTACACGGCGTAGGGGGGGCGGATGGGGCCGTCGGCAGAGAGCTCAATGGAGCTGCCCTGAATGAAGGCACCGGCGGCCATGATGACATCGGAGTCGTAGCCGGGCATGGCCCAGGGCTCCGGGGTCACATAGCTGTCCACGGGAGCGGCGGCCTGGATGCCCTTGCAGAAGGCCACCATGGCCTCCTTGCTGCCCAGCGTCACTGCCTGGATAATGTCGTGCCGGTCCTCGGCGGCGCCGGGAACGCAGGAAAAGCCCAGCTTTTCATAGATGTTTGCGGCAAAGATAGCGCCTTTGAGGGCGCCGGAAACCACCGTGGGGGAGAGGAAGAGCCCCTGGTAGAGGGCGGTCATGAGGCCCAGGTTGGCGCCTACCTCCTGCCCAAGGCCCGGGGCGGAGAGTCGGTAGGCGCACCGCTCCACGCACTCTTTTGTGCCGCAGATATAGCCGCCGATGGGAGCCAGGCCGCCGCCTGGGTTTTTGATGAGGCTGCCCACAACCATGTCGGCGCCTACGTCGGAGGGCTCCAGCCGCTCCACAAACTCACCGTAGCAGTTATCTACCATGACTTTCACGTCGGGCTTGATCTCCTTGCAGAAAGCGATGAGCTGGCCGATCTGTTCCACGGAGAAGGAGGGACGGGTGGCATAGCCTTTGGAGCGCTGGATGGTGATGAGCTTGGTGCGCTCGTTGATTTTAGAGCGGATGGCATCGTAGTCGAAGGAGCCGTCGGGTTTCAGATCAGCCTGGGCATAGGTGACACCGTACTCTTTCAGAGAGCACTTGCTCTCCCGGATGCCGATGACCTCCTCCAGCGTGTCGTAGGGAGCGCCCACGGGGGAGAGAAGTTCATCGCCGGGCAGGAGGTTGGCGGACAGGGCAATGGTCAGGGCGTGGGTGCCGCAGGTGATCTGGGGACGCACCAGGGCGGCCTCCGTATGGAATACGTCGGCGTAGACACGCTCCAGATTGTCCCGGCCCTCGTCGTTGTAGCCGTAGCCGGTGGTAGCGGCGAAGTGGGTGGCATTGACCCGGTTTTTCTGCATGGCGGCCAGGACCTTGCCCTGGTTATATTCGGCGGTCTGGTCGATGGATGCAAACCAGGGACGCAGATGCTCCAGGACCTGCTGGCCGAACTGGTATACAGCCGGGCTTACTCCCAGCTGCTGATACATTTCTTGGATCTCCATGGTGTTGTCTCAAACCTCGATTTTGGTAAATTTCATACAAAACGTAATTATAACAGGCCGACAGGCGATTGGCAAGTACAGGAAACGAAAAAGGCGGTACGCACTGCGTACCGCCTTTTAAAATGCCGTTTTAGACGTGGATTCCGCCCACGAAGTAGTTGTAATAGTAACCGCTGGTCAAAGTGCTGATGATCACGCCGCCGCTGGAAGAAGAGGAGGAGTGAATGAACTGACCATTGCCTATGTAGATGCCCGCGTGGGAACAGGCCTTGCCGGCGTTACGGCTGGGGTCGTTGAAAAATACCAAGTCGCCGGGCTGAAGAGCACCGATGCTCCAGACCTTGGTACCCAGACCGCTCTGCCACTGGCCGGTAGCCGTGTGGGGCAGGGAGTAGCCGTACTGCTGATAGACATACATGGTAAAGCCGGAGCAGTCGAAGCCGCTGGGGGAGGCGCCGCCGTACACATAACGGACGCCCAGATACTGCTTGGCAGTGTCCACGATGGCGCTGCCGGAGGAAGAGGAAGAGGACTGCGTCAGATCCAGGAAATCACTGCGGATGTAGCCCTCGGTGCCATATTTGCAGGTGACATCATACCAGCCGTCCACCAGGCCGTTGACGGTGACGATGGTGTCGGTATCCACCGTGGCCAGCACGGAGCTTTCCGTGGAGGCACCGGAGCGGACATTGACACCGTCGCTGTTGACCCGGCCGTACGTCTCAAACACGTTGTCCTGATCTACCAGCAGGTAGTCAGCGGAGACATAGCCGATATTGCCCTCGTAGGCCACTTTGTACCACCCGTCGGTGGAGTCATCCAGAATGGCCACGGCCACGCTCTTGTCCAGCGTGGTGACGATATCGGAGGAAGTGGAAGCCTCGGCGCGCAGACGCAGAGACGAACCGGTGGTGCAGCCGGCGCCGACAGCCACATCGGCGGCCATGGTATGAGCGGTCAGCAGCAAAGTCATGGGGAGCGCCAGAAAAAAGAGCTTTGCTGCCTTGCCTGCAAAGTGTGTCATGGGTGTACTTCCTTTCGTTTCTTTTGTGTGGGGGAAGGGGACGGCAGGGGAGGGGGATTATTTCTCCTTGCCGGCCAGGGCACGATCCAACCAGATGGCGGCCACATCCATGGCGGCGTACAGGCTGTCTTTCTCGCTCTTTTTGACCACCCGGTCCCGGGACTTGAGGTTGGCGTCCGTCAGCTGCAGCTGTACGGAAACCTTGGTGGCCACGTCAAGATCCTGCTCTTTCTTGCTCTCCAGGACCTGCATCATAATAATATATTTTTCAGCCATCGTGCCGTAGTAGATCAGGTTTTCTACCCGGCGAAGAGGATGGCCCTTATAAATCAGACCTTCCGCCTTGGCGGACTTGCTTTCAGGCATGCAAACACTCCTTAAAAAATTTTGTAACCAAATTGTAACAGATTTTATCCGATTTGTCAACGATTGGTGACAAACAAATTCCGGAAATTTCCCCCATTCACAAAAGAAACCCGCAAGGCAGGGCCTTGCGGGTGAAAAAGACGTTCCCTTATTGTCCCAGATATTTCCGAACCAACACCTGCAGCAGCTCGTCCCGGTCGATCTTACGGATCAGGGTGCGGGCATTGTTGTGGTTGGTGATATAGGTGGGATCTTCGGACAGGATATACCCCACAATCTGGTTGATGGGGTTGTAACCCTTCTCCTCCAATGCCTGATAGACAGTCGTCAGGATATGGCGGATCTCCGCGTCTTTTTCCATTGCGATGCTGAATTTCCGGGTATAATCGTCCATGCAGACACCACCTTTCTTGATTGATGGAAGAACCCTGAAACACAGAATACAGTATACTCGGTTTTTTTGCGACTGTAAAGCGTTTTCGTAAAAATCTTTTGCTCCCCCGCCTCCGGGCGGGGGAGCATTGTGTTCAGCGCAGGACGGCGCCCAGCTGGCTCTTGAGCAGAGCGAGGATGCTGGCCACATCCGCGTCGGCTTCCTCAGCGGTGAGGCTGCGTTCGTCGGAACGGAGAGTCAGGTTGAAGGCCACACTCTTCTTGCCCTCGGGTACGCCTGTACCGGTGTAGATATCGAAGAGGGAGACTTCCTTCAAAAGGCCCTTGGCGCCCTGACGGATGCACTCTTCCAGCGCGCCCACGGTGACGTTCTTGTCGCACACCACGGCGATGTCCCGGGTGACGGCGGGGAACTTGGGCAGAGGCTGATAGACAGGGCGGCCGCCCATGGAGGCAAGCAGTGCGTC
Source organism: uncultured Oscillibacter sp. (assembly GCF_900546705.1). Classification (GTDB taxonomy): domain Bacteria; phylum Bacillota; class Clostridia; order Oscillospirales; family Oscillospiraceae; genus Oscillibacter. The sequence continues at coordinate 30,539 of NZ_URDP01000010.1, forward strand.
AAAGGACAGCTCGGCGGCGTAGAGCTCGCAGTCCACGTCGTAGTTTTCCGCCACGTGGGGATGGACCTGACCCACCACACCCAGCAAGGTGCCACCGGCATAGACCTTGGCACAGCGGCCGGGGTGATAGGAGGGATTGGTGCGCTCGGCTTCCCAGCGCACATCGCTGATGCGCAGACCCTCCAGCACCGTCTCCACGGCGCCCTTGATAGAGAAGAAATCGCAGTCGGAGCCGTAGGCGCCCAGAGAGAGGACCTTGGGTTCGTTGGCCATGCCGGAGCCGTCGTTCTTGGCAAAGTAGGTGCGGCCCAGCTCATACAGGCGTACTGCTTTGTTGCGGTAGTGGTAGTTGCGGGAGAGAATCTCCAGCATGGACGGCAGTGTGGTGGTACGCATGATGGAGGTGTCCTCACCCAGGGGGTTGAGGATCTTCATGGACACCCGCAGGGGAGAGTCGGCAGGGAGGTCGATCTTGTCATAGTAGGTGGGGCTGATGAAGGAGTAGGTGATGATCTCGCTGTATCCTGCGGCACGGCACAGCGCGCCCAGGGCGTTTTCCGCCTTTTGCGCGGGCGTGTAGCCACGGCGGGCATTCAGGCCGCCGGAGAGAGTGTCGGGGATGTTGTTGTAGCCGTGGAACCGGGCCACCTCTTCGGCGATGTCGGACCAGTGCTCCACATCGGAGCGCCAGGAGGGCACGGTGATGGTGCTGCCCTCCAGCTGGAAGCCCAGGGACTCCAGAATGGTCCGCATTTCGCTCTCCGGCACGTCGGTGCCCAGGAAGGCGTTGATCTTGGGGGCGTCCAGTTCCACGGTGACGGGCCAGGAGTCCTTGGCGATCACGTCCAGCACGCCGTCCACCACCTCGCCGGCGCCCAGCAGCTCCACCAGCTCGCAGGCACGCTGCACGGCCAGCATGGTGTTCATGGGGTCCAGGCCCTTTTCATAGCGGGAGGAGGCCTCCGTGCGCATGTTCAGCGCGGCGGCGGTGCGGTGGATGGAGGAACCGGAGAAGTTGGCGGACTCGAAGAGCACCTGGGCGGTGTCGCCGATGATCTCGCTGTTGGCGCCGCCCATGACGCCGGCCACGCACACGGGCCGGTGCTCGTCGCAGATGCACAGCATGTCCTCGGTCAGGGCGTGATCCTTGCCGTCCAGGGTCTGGATGGACTCGCCGGGACGGGCGGTACGCACCACGATCTTGCCGCCCTCCACGCAGGAGAAGTCGAAGGCGTGCATGGGCTGACCGTACTCCAGCATGACGTAGTTGGTGATGTCCACGATGTTGTTGATGGGACGCACGCCGCAGTTGCGCAGCCGCTCCCGCATCCAGGCGGGGGAGGGCTGGATCTTCACGTTTTTCACCAGCCGGGCGGTGTACCGGGGGCACAGCTCCCCGTCCTCGATCTCAATATCCAGCATGTCGGCAATGGAGCCGCCGCAGCCGCGGATCTCGGGAGTGTGGAGCTTGAGGGGCTTGTGGAAGGTGGCGCTGGCCTCCCGGGCAAGGCCGATGACGCTCAGGCAGTCGGGCCGGTTGGGGGTGATCTCGAATTCCACCACATGGTCATCGGCGCCGATGACCTTGGCCATATCGTCGCCGGGCTGTACGCCCTCCTCGTTCAAAACCCAGATGCCGTCGGTGATGCAGTGGGGGAACTCCCGCTGCTCGGCGTGGAGGTCGGAGAGGGTGCAGATGGTGCCCTCCTTGGTGTTGTAGGCCACCAGGTCGCCCTCGTGGAGGTTCTGGCAGGCGGTCTCCGCCTGCACCGTCTCGCTGCCGGTGTCCAGCTCCGCGGCGTAGCGGCCGTAGGCCACCGTCTCGCAGGTGCACACCCGGGCGGCCACCACGGGACCGTAGATCTTGTGACCGGGCTGCACGTCGGCGGGAATGGAGGGCTTTTCCGGGTCGGTGGGCTTGTAGTCGTTCAGGATGGCCGCGGGCGTGATGACGGCGTAGGGATAGTCGTGCTCGGCAGTCAGGTTCAGCTCCTTGAGAGAGCAGAGCATGCCGTTGGAGACCACGCCCCGCAGCTTGCCCTTTTCGATCTTTACGCCGCCGGGCAGCAGGGACTTGTGCCGGGCCACGGGCACCAGGTCGCCCACATGGATGTTCCAGGCGCCGGTGACGATCTGGGTGGGCTCTGCCTCACCTACATCGATCTGGCAGACCCACATGTGGTCGGAGTCGGGGTGACGCTCCATGGAGACGATGCGGCCGACCACCACGTTCTGCAAAGATTCGTTCAGTACCTCCGTGATCTCCACCTTGGAGCCGGAGAGGGTCATGGCCTCAGCAAAGTCACGGTCGCCTACATCAGCCACGTCCACAAATTCATTGAGCCATTTTCTGGATAATTTCATTGCATTGCCCTCCTAATCAAAACTGCTCCAGGAAGCGGATATCGTTTTCAAAGATCAGCCGCAGGTCGCTGATTTTGAACTGGCCCATGGCCAGCCGCTCCAGGCCCATGCCGAAGGCGAAGCCGGAGTAGACCTCCGGGTCGATGCCGCAGCCCCGCAGAACCTTGGGATGGACCATGCCGGCGCCCAGCACCTCGATCCAGCCCTCGCCTTTGCAGGTGGGGCAGCCCACGCCGCCGCACTTGTGGCACTGGATGTCCATCTCGCAGGAGGGTTCGGTAAAGGGGAAGTGGTGGGGACGGAAGCGGGTCTTGGTATTGGGGCCGTAGATCTCCCGGATGACGGCGTTGAGGGTGCCCTTCAGGTCCGCCATGGTGACGCCCTTGTCCACCACCAGACCTTCAATCTGGTGGAACATGGGAGAGTGGGTGGCGTCCACCTCGTCCTTGCGGTACACACGGCCGGAGGAGATCATGCGGATGGGCACGCCGTAGGTCTCCATGGCCCGGATCTGCATGGGAGAAGTCTGGGAGCGCAGGAGAATGTTGCTGTCCTCCGTGAGGTAGAACGTGTCCGTCCAGTCCCGGGAGGGATGGTTTTCCGGGGCGTTGAGCTTGGTGAAGTTGTAGTCTGCCTGCTCGATCTCCGGGCCGTCCATGATCTCAAAGCCCATGTTGATGAAGATCTCCTTGATCTCGTCCAGCACGGTGTACATGGGGTGCTTGTGGCCCTGCTGGGTGCGCTTGCCGGGGATGGTGACGTCCACGGTCTCGGCGGAGAGCTTTTCCTCCATGGCCTTTTGGGCCAGAACGGCGGACTGGGAGGCGATAGCCTCCTCCACGGCGGCGCGCACGTCGTTGGCCAGCTGGCCCATAACGGGGCGCTCTTCGGGGGAGAGCTTGCCCATCTGCTTCAAAACGGCAGTCAGCTCGCCCTTTTTGCCCAGGTACTGGACCCGGACGGCCTCCAGCTCAGCGCTTTTCTGGGTGCCGGCGATGGCTTCCAGTGCGCTTTTGCGGATGGCTTCCAATTGTTCTTTCATAGCGATGCTCCTTCTATTTCCAATATTTTTGGCAAAACAAAAGACCCTCCGTCCCATCGCTGGGACGAAAGGCCATCCTTCCGCGGTACCACCCAAATTCGCGTGACAACCACGCGCACTTGCTGCCCCTGTAACGGAGGGCGCTCCGGCCGTGTCTCCACGGCGGCTCCCGGGCGAACCAAACCGGACGTGCGCAGTCTGGCTTGCAGCCGGTGACCAGACCTCTCTTGGCGCCGCTTGACGGTTATTTTCCCGTTCATCGCTGATATCAAGTACCACTTATATCACAGTAAAACACAAAATGCAAGCCCCAATCCGCCGCGCGTGGACGGATCGGGGCTGGAAATTTTCAGGAGAGCAGGCGGCCGTCCATGAGATCCTCGATTTCGATGGCAGCTACGGCGCCGTCCTTCATAAAAAAGGTGATGTGTTTGCAATAGGCCCACTGCCCCGGCTCGAACACCAGACCATAGTCGGCGTCCCATTGGGCCTCGCCCACGGCCTTCACGGCCACCGCCGACGGGTAGGCGGCCAGCACGTCGGCCTCGGAGGACCCCACGGCGATGCCGCCGGCGGTGGCGATGCCGGGCGCATCCACGATTATGCGAAAGACGGATTCTGCACCGTCCTCCGGGGAGACGTTGTACGATACGGTGAACGCGCCGCAATCCGCCTCTACAAAGGGATCGGCGCCGTCGGAGGCCTCGTGGTCCGTCCGGGACTCCGCCGTCAGGCCGTATCCCCAGGGGAAGGAGCCCTCCTGCGCGCCCAGGCAGAGCAGCTTGCCGTCCACGTCCAGGGCGAACTGGCTGTTGACGGCCTCCTTTGTGGACGCTGTATTTCTTTCGTAGGCGGCGCGGATCTTGTCCAGCACCGCCTGCTCCGCCTCCGTCTGAGGCTGGCAGCGGCCCAGCACGTTCAAAAATTCTATCTGCTGGTCGAAGGAGAGCCAGGCAGCGCTGGCCCCCGGCCCGCTCACCACGGCGTCGATGTTCATGGGCGGACCTTTTTCCCGGTAGGGGGAGTTGTCCAGCAGGGCCAGGGCATCCAGAATGTCCTCGGGCCGTTCCAGAAACCGCTGGTAGAGCAGGTCGCTGGGGGCCTCGGCGTAGGCGCCGTCGGCATAGATCAGATAGCATACCAGCTGCCAGTCGGAGTAGTCCCGGTAGGCGCCGGTGACTTCAAAGTCCTGGTAGTAGTCGATGGTGTATACCGTGTCTGCGTCCAGGTCCAGATCGTCGCTGGGACAGAAGCTGGTAAAGCGCCAGCCCGTCTCCGTCTTTTCGTAATCCAGCGTCCGCTGGGAGTATCCGACGGTGGACACGGTGTGAGGATGGCCGTCTGCCTGGATGGGCTGGTCTACGAAATCCGCCCAGAACGTGATGGTCACCGTCCAGTGGTTCTCATCCACCTGTCGGGCGGAGAGGGTCTTGTCCAAGAGATACACGTTCTGGCCCCGGGCGCCGCCGGCGCAGCAGAGCGTCCCGCCGATCTCTCGATAGCTGCCGTCTGAGAGCAGGGCGTCACTGATTTCGGGGGAGAAGCAGGCGCGCACCCGCGTTTCCAGGTCCGCCATGGTCTGAATGCCGTCGTACTCCACCGGATAATAGACGTCGCCGTCCGATTGGATGGCCTCGATACCGGTGGGCAGGGTGTGCAGGTCGAACCAGTCGTAGACCTCCGATGCGGCGGCGTAGGCGTCCAGCACCGCTTGTTCGTCCGGAGGAGGGGCCTGCTCTGGGGATGCGGCGCACCCGGCCAGCAGGCAAAGTGTCAGGAAAATGGGGGCGATGCGCTTCATGACCAGCGCCTCCTTTCTGCTGCCAGCATAGCAGGCTTCCCCGGGAAAAGCGTGACATTTTGGCAACAAAGAATTGCAAATACCAGGCAGGACTTCTATAATGGGGAAAAACAACGCACAAAAAGGAGGAAACGGCATGAAGCTGGCGACGGCAGAGCAGATGAAAGAGCTGGACCGGCAGGCCATCGAGGAGCGGGGCATCCCCTCCATTGATCTGATGGAGCGGGCCGGCGCGGCGGTGGCGGAGGCGGCGGCACTGATCGCCGGAAAAGGCCGCCGCCGGGCGGCGGTGCTGTGCGGTGCCGGCAACAACGGCGGAGACGGCATCTGCGCCGCCCGGCACCTTTTCCTGAAGGGAATAGAGGTGCGGGCCTATCTGGTGGGAGACTATGAAAAGCTGACGCCGGATGCCCGGGAGCAGACCCGGCGCCTGAGCGAGTGCGGCGTGGCGCTGCTGCCCTTTGACCCGGAGGATGAGGAAGCGCGTCGGTGGATTCTGCGCGCGGACGTATGCGTGGACGCCCTATTTGGCGTGGGCCTCTCCCGGCGGATCGATCCATCGTCCCATTGGGGCCGGGCCGTGGCGCTGATGAACGAGAGCCGGGGCGCCGTGGTGGCCGCCGATATCGCCAGCGGGGTAGACGCATCCACCGGCGAGTGCCTTGGAGAGCCAGTCAATGCTGTAAAGACAATTACATTTACACTTCCGAAAGCGGGACAGTTTGTAGGAAAAGGGGCCCTTTGCTCTGGCACGGTGGAGGTGCGGGACATCGGTATCCCGGCGCAGCTGGTGCGTGAGACCGTGTGTCCCATCCAGACAGTGGAGCGGGACTTTGTACGCCAGGCGCTGCCGCCCCGGCAGGCGGACGGCCACAAGGGCACCTTCGGCAAAGTGCTGGTGGTGGGCGGCGCCGTAGGCTATACCGGTGCGCCGTATCTGACGGCGCTGGCCGCCGTGCGCAGCGGCTGCGGATTGGTGTCGCTGGGGGTACCGGAGGCCATCTGGCCGGTGGAGGCCGCCAAGTGTGTGTCCGCCATGCCGTTCCCACTGCCGGACAAGGATGGGATGTTAAGTGATAAAGCTTTACAGAAAATCCTGGACAAACTGGCCGACTGTCAGGTGCTGGCCCTGGGTCCGGGCCTTAGCCGCAGCGAGCGGACGGGGCGGCTGGTGCGGGAGCTGCTGGCCCAGACGGATAAGCCGGTGGTGCTGGACGCCGACGGCATAAACGCCCTGGCCGGGCATATAGATGTGCTGGACGGACGGCGGGGCCGCGTGACGATCCTGACGCCCCACGACGGGGAGTTTGCCCGGATCTACGACGGGCCGGAGGAGGCTGGCCGGGCGGAGCAGGCCCGCTCCTTTGCCCGTGCCCACGGCTGTGTGCTGGTGCGCAAGGGCCATCGCACTTTGACGGCGGTGCCGGAGGGGAACGTGCTGGTGAATATCACCGGCAACTCCGGCCTTGCCAAGGGAGGCAGCGGCGATGTGCTCACGGGCGTCATCGCCTCGCTCCTTGCCCAGGGGGCCACGCCGGTGCAGGCGGCGGCCGGGGGCGTGTGGCTCCACGGACGGGCCGGAGAACTGGCGGCGGAGCGGGAGACGGCCTACGGCGTCACGCCGGCGGACGTGGCCCGGACGATTCCGGCGGCCATCCGGGAAATTTTGGGATAACGGAGGAGTTTGCGGTGCGCCTTGGGATGTGCGTACCAATGATGACCCTGTGCCTGCTGCTGTGCGGCTGCGCCCGGGGCGAGGAGACCGTCACAGCATCACAGCTGCGCCAGCCCTACATGGACATGTCCGGCTGTCAAATGGAGGCGGAGGTCACCTGTGACCAGGACGGGCAGGCGTGGACGGCGTCGCTGCTGTGCGACTATGTTCCGGAGGGGGACACGGTGATCGAAGTGCGCTCGCCGGAGCAGATTGCCGGGGTGCGGGCGGTGCTGGACGGCGAGACGCTGACGCTGGAGTACGAGGATCTCTGCCTGAATGCCGGGACGCTTTCCCGGGAAAAAATCAGCCCCATGGCGTGCCTGCCCAGGATGATGGATGCACTGCGCCAGGGCTGGCTTCTGGAGGAAAATCAGGAGGACTGGGGAGAGGTGCCCTGTCTGCGGCTCACGGTGGACCAGACCGGCACCGAGGCCGAGAAGGTCTATACGACGCTGTGGCTCCGGCTGGATGACGGCACGCCGCTGCGAGGGGAGATCGCCGTGGACGGGGAAATAATTTTGACGGCGGAGTTTACGAGTTTTGCCTTTTGTGATACAATCGACAGCCAAGAGGGGTAATCCTGTTGGCAGAAAGGTGACAAACATATGGAAGACGCAGTTTTGCGGCGTACCTGGGCGGAGATCGACCTGGATGCGCTGGAACATAATTACCGCCGCGCCCGGGCTCTGACAGGACCCGGCGTGCGGTATCTGGGCGTGGTGAAGGCGGATGCCTACGGCCACGGCGCCGTGCAGATCGGGCGTAAGCTGGAGTCTCTGGGGGCTGATTACCTGGCGGTCTCCAGTCTGGACGAGGCCCGGGAGCTGCGGCACGGGGGCATCACCATGCCCGTGCTCATTCTGGGCCACACGCCTCCGGACATGGTGCCGGAACTGATTCGCTACAACATTACCCAGGCGGTGTCCGCCCTGGCCAAGGCGGAGGAGTACAGCGCTGCAGCCGTTGCCTGCGGCGGTACGCTGCGTGTCCATATCAAGGTGGATACGGGGATGTCCCGTCTGGGCTTTCTGGTGCGGGACGGTCACTTTGAAGGGGGCGTTGCAGCCATTGCGTCGGCCTGCGCCCTGCCGGGGCTGGATGCGGAGGGCATCTTCACCCACTTTGCCGTCGCAGATGAGGACGGCGCTGAGGATGAGGCCTACACCCGGGAGCAGTTTTCCCTGTTCACCGCTGTTATCGATGCACTGGCCCGGCGGGGGAGGACATTTGCCATCCGCCACTGCGCCAACAGCGGAGCTCTTGCCCGTTATCCTGAGATGTATCTGGACATGGTGCGGCCCGGCATCGCCCTCTACGGCGCTGGGGCGGACGCACAGCGGCTGAATCTGCGGCCGGTTATGTCCCTCAAGACCTGTGTCTCTACCATCAAGGTCTATGATCCCGGAACCTCTGTCAGCTACGGCCGTACGTTCCGCACCACGGAGCGCACTCGGATGGGCGTGCTGCCCATCGGATACGCAGACGGCTTTTTCCGGGGCTGCTCCAACCGGGTGTGCGTACTGACGAAGCAGGGACCTGCCCCCATCCGGGGCCGGATCTGCATGGATATGTGCATGGTGGACCTGACGGAGCTGCCCGACGTACATGTGGGAGATACCGTAGAGATCTTCGGCGCCCGCCAGCGTGTGGACGACCTTGCCGCCATCCTTGGGACCATTCCCCACGAGCTGACCTGCGCGGTGAGCAAGCGGGTGCCGCGGCTGTACCTGGAGGGGGGCGCCGTGGTGGAGCGGAGCCTGCGGCTTTTGTGAGAGGACAGACACTTCGCAGCACGCCGGGACATAGACTGTCACGGGGCGGAGAGCGCGGAATTTTTTGCGGCTCCGGCCGGGTATAAATTCCGCATCCGTGTGGGAGAATGAAAGTGGCCTCACCGAACAGCTTTCGGTGGCGGGTACTTCTTTCGGCGGAGTGTGAACTTTGTGGATACAAGTATCAAACGCGGCGATATCTACTATGCCGATCTCTCCCCGGTGGTGGGCAGCGAACAGGGCGGCGTGCGTCCTGTGCTGATTATCCAGAACGACACCGGGAACCGTTACAGCCCTACCGTGATCGCGGCTGCCATTACGTCCCAGACAGGGAAAGCGCGGCTGCCTACCCATATTGACCTCCCCGTGGCCCAGAGCAGCGGCCTGAGCCGGGACTCCATCGTCCTTTTGGAGCAGGTGCGGACGCTGGACAAAAAGCGGCTGCGGGAGCGGATGGGCCATGTGGAAGAGGGCGTGATGGAAAAGGTGGACCTGGCCATCGCGGTGAGCTTTGGTCTGCCACACGACCAGATGGTATGAAACGGGCCCCTGGAAAGGGACAGCTCCCTTTTCAGGGGATCCCAGCACAAAAGAGTTTGGAGGTACATACATGCAACGAAAAAAGAACCGGTGGCTGCTGCGGGCGGTATTGCTGATGCTGGTTTGCAGCCTGATGACCATGACGGTGTCTCTGGCGGCGGAGGCCGGCTCTTCCGGAGATCCGCTGGTGACCCTCAGCTACCTCAACGGCACGTTTTTGGACAGCCTCATGGCCAAAGTGGATCAGAAAATCAGCCAGCGCAACAGCCAGCTGGGCCTGGGCGGCTCCTCCGGTGCCTCCAGCTCGGCCACGTTCTCGGTGGTGACGCTCTCTTCCGGACAGACGCTCACCGGCGACATCGGCTGTGAGGTCATGCTGCGGGTGGGCTCGGCCACCTGCGTCTCTCCCTCCAGTCCCGGCCTCATTGACGAGTCCGCTGCCACCACGCTGAACAACGGCGGTGCCCTGGTGACCAACCATCTCTACATGATGACCATCGAGGGCCGCGGCGTCAAAGCCGGCTCCGGTACTGTGAAGCTGCTGGTGCGGGGCGGATACACCGTCACCTGAAAACGGCATAGAGAAAACAGCCTGTGCATATCCATGGCACAGGCTGTTTTTTTATGGGAAAGGAGGGGCGGCGGGATGGAGCAATATCCGCTGATGTATCAGGGGGTGCCGGTTGGGGAGATGACCACGGAGACTTCCGGACTGTATGTCCGCTTCCGGGCGGCGGGACGTCTGCCGGACCAGGGCCTCTGGTGTGCCTGGGCCGTTGGAGAGAAGGGACAGCTGCGGCTGGGGGTGCTGGAGCCGGGGGACGGCGGTGCGTCCATCTGCCGCCGGATCTCTGCCCGGGAGGCGTCCGGGCTGGGGACAATGGAACGGGGAGAGCTGCGGCCGGCGGACCAGCGGACGCCGCAGGTTTGGGAGAACGCCGCGGCGCCGGAGCAGCTGTTTTCCACCGGATGGCTCCGGCGGGGACTGCGGGGGCGCATGGGGGTTCTGACACGGTCAGAGGGACCGTTCCGCTATGTGGCGATCCCCTGGGAGCCGGGGGAGCCCTTTCCGTTGATTTCCCTTTTCTGCCTTGCGTCGGTACAGACGGTGGAAGGGAGGCGCCGGGCGGTGTTCCGCTTTGGAGAGGGAGAGCGGCCGGTACTTCCGTAAAGCGGGAAAATTTAAAAAAACCGATACCATATTTTGCGGTGTCATGGTATAATGGCCACAAGTCGTACTGCCGGAGCGCCGGCCATTCTGAATCGTTTCAGGAGGTTCACCATGAAGTGTCCGTATTGTGGCTATAACGAGAGCAAGGTCATCGACTCCCGCCCCGCAGACGAGGGGGCCAGCATCCGCCGCCGGAGAGAGTGTTTATCCTGCGGCAAGCGGTTCACCACCTATGAGACGGTGGAGAGCCTGCCTATGGTGGTGGTGAAAAAGGACGGTAGCCGTCAGAGCTTTGACCGCAGCAAGGTGCTCGGCGGTATGATCCGGGCCTGCGAGAAGCGTCCGGTTCCCCTGGCGGAACTGGAGAAGATCGCCGAGGAGATCGAGCAGGACCTCCAGAACTCCATGGAGCGGGAGATCAGCACCGAGGCCATCGGCGAAAAGGTCATGGACCGGCTGCGCGCTGTGGACCAGGTGGCCTATGTGCGCTTTGCCTCCGTGTACCGCCAGTTCAAGGATATCGACACGTTCATGGCCGAGCTGAACAAGCTGCTGTCGGAGAAGTGACGTTCAGAGAATGTTCCGCAGATTGCACCGCTCCATTTCTGCCAGCAGCCGCAGCTGGTGGCGCAGATCGGCCAGCTCGCTTTGCAGCTGGGCAAGGTCCCCTGCTTTAGTGCTGACTGCCGCCCGGCGGTACATGGCCTCCGCGTCGTCCACCGCTTCGTGGCGGGAGACAATATGCAGGTAGTTCTGGGAATCCTGCCAGTCGTCATAACTGCGCCCCAATGCGCTGCCGGCTTCCTGCCACTGTTCTGCCAGTGCCAGAAGCTCCACCTGCCGCAGCTGCTCATCCCATCGTTGGGTGCGGCCGGTCATGGAGCGGGCGTTCCATATGCAAAAAGCCAGCAGCACTGCCAGTACAGACAGCGGAAGAAGATAGGAGTGTTTCATGTGCCCTCCTTTTTGATGCACAGCACGCTGCCTTGCCCGTCTACCGTCAGCAAAAATACCTGACGGTGGGAGGTGAGGCGGCGTTTTTTCAGTTCCCGGGCCAGCCAGGCATCGTCATGACCGCTGGCAGCCAGATTTCGGGACAGCAGCCGCCCGTCGTTGACGATGACCACCGGCAGTGTTACCGGATCCTGAATGGCCACGCCCAGCTGCTGGGCGGTGGGGGGCTGTTTTGTCTCGTAGGGCAGGACGGAGAGCTGGCCGGAATTTTCCAGAATGGCGTACTTCACATCGGATACGCTGGCGATGCCCTGACCCCGCAGCTGCTCCAGCAGCTCATCCAGCGTATAGCGGTTTTTCTTCATGGCCTGCTGCTGCATCTGACCGTCCCGAATGAGGATGGCGGGTGTACCGCATACCAGCGCCCGGAAGCGCAGGTGGTGCAGCGAGAGCTGGCTGATGAGCAGAGAGAGGCTCAGCAGCGTCAAAATGGGGATCACGCCGGTGAGCAGCGGAATACCGAAATCCTGCATGGGCACCGTGGCCAGATCTGAGATCATCATGGTCAGCACCAGTTCTCCCGGCTCCAGCTGTCCAATCTGCCGCTTTCCCATCAGCCGCAGTCCCACCACGATGAGAAAATAAAGGATCACCGTGCGCGCAAAGGCTGTAATCATAGGCGTTTCCCTCCTGGCAGGGAGTGTGCCCGGAAAAATGGTGGTTATTCACACTTGCGCTTTTTGAAATTTTCGCATATACTGCTACCAGTTAAATCGCAGAGGTGAAAGGAGGCTTATGGGCAGGACCCATCACAGCGCCATGTGCCTGCGGCACGGTCCGCAGGATAACGAGGAGAGGGGAGTATCGAACATTCGGCGGGTGCCCCTTCGTGGCCGCGGCTGCGCACACAGCAAACAAATATGCGGGTAACCGCAGAACAAAAAGGCTGTGACCGCGGGAAAAGCGACAAATGACTGCGCATTTGTCCTTTTGGTAATCGATTTTATCAGGAGGATTTTATCATTATGTGCGGAATTATCGGATATGTTGGCACAGAGAACGCGGCGCCCATCCTGCTGGACGGACTTGCGCGGATGGAGTACCGGGGCTATGACTCTGCCGGTGTGGCGGTGCGTTCTGAGACCCGCGGGCTCCAGGTGAAAAAGAGCAAGGGACGGCTCCAGGTGCTCAGTGACATGATTCACGGCGGCGCCGACCTGGAGGGGTGCCTGGGCATCGGACATACCCGCTGGGCAACCCACGGTGAGCCCAACGACATCAACGCCCACCCCCATGTCAGTGAGAACGGGTCCATTGCACTGGTACACAACGGCATTATTGAAAACTATCTGGAGATCAAGGAGCACCTGCAGAAGCTGGGGGTGAAATTCACCTCCGACACGGACTCCGAGGTGGTGGCCCAGCTGCTGGAATACCACTATAATGAGTGCCACAATATGCTGGAGGCCGTGGGCCGGTGTCTGCGGCGGATCGAGGGCTCCTACGCCCTGGGCATCATCTGCGCCGACTATCCCAATGCCCTGATCGCCGCCCGGAAGGACAGTCCGCTGATCCTGGGCTACGGTGAAAACGGCAACTATCTGGCCTCTGATGTCACGGCCATCATCAAGCACACCCGGGATGTGGTCTACATGGACGACGGGGAGATTGCTGTGCTGACGGCGGACAGCATCGATGTTTTTGACGATGAGCTGGTGCCGGTGGCAAAGGAACACCACCTGGTGGGCTGGGATGTGTCCGCGGCGGAAAAGGGGGGCTATCCCCATTTCATGTTCAAGGAGATCATGGAACAGCCCGAGGCCATCCGCAAGACCGTCTCTCCCCGGGTGCGGGACGGCCGCGTGGTGCTGGACGACTTCCATATGACCGCGGAGGAGGTTCGGAGCCTCTCCCGGATTTTCATTATTGCCTGCGGCTCTTCCTACCATGTGGGCGTGGTGAGCAAGTACAACTGGGAGCGGCTGCTGCGCCGTCCGGTGGAGGTTTGCCTGGCCTCCGAATTCCGGTATAGTGATCCGCTGGTGGATGACCACACGCTGGTGGTGGTTATCAGCCAGTCCGGCGAGACGCTGGATACCATGGCCGCCATGCGGGAGGCAAAGCGCCGGGGAGGCCGGACGCTGGCCATTGTGAACGTGGTGGGCAGCTCCATTGCCCGGGAGGCCGACCATGTGCTCTACACCTGGGCCGGTCCCGAGATTGCCGTGGCCACCACCAAGGCCTACTCCACCCAGCTGGTGCTGATGGATCTGATCGGACTGTATCTGGGCGACCTGCTGGGGACTGTGCCGGCGGAGGAGTACAACGCCATTGTGGAGGGCGTGGAGCGTCTTCCGGAGCAGATGCAATCCTGGCTTTCCAATGTGGAGGATGTGCAGTACTTTGCTTCCCGCTACTTCAATCACGCCTCCATGTTCTTCATCGGACGCAATCTGGATTATGCCATGGGTCTGGAGGGGTCCCTCAAGCTCAAGGAGATCAGCTACATCCACTCGGAAGCCTACGCATCCGGCGAGCTCAAGCACGGCACCATCTCTTTGATCGAGCCGGGCACACTGGTGGTGGCTCTGGGAACCTACGCGCCGCTGTTCGACAAGTTCATCAGCAACGTGGTGGAGGTAAAGGCCCGGGGAGCAGAGGTCATGGCGCTGACTACTGAGGATTTCCGGGAGAAGATGGGCAAGACGGCGGATGCTGTTTTGACCGTACCCAAGACCCATCCCATCCTGCAGCCCTCTTTGGGCGTGGTGCCGCTGCAGCTGTTTGCCTACTACGTGGCATTGCAGAGAGGCTGTGACATTGATAAGCCCCGGAACCTGGCCAAGAGCGTTACCGTGGAATAAGTGAAATAAACACCCCCGTGCTGACGGCACGGGGGTGTTTTTCTGCGGCCGGAGCGTTGACATGGTTAACGCCTGTATGGTACTATGTAAACCGAAAACCACTGGTTCCCGCCGGCGGGAGACGCTGGCGGGAACTTTTTTCGGGATTGCCCCGTCGAACCTTGTCGAGACAAAACAGCAGAGAGGAGCAGCCATGTACAAAAGACGTTTTTTCGCATCGCTCACCGCATTGGCGCTGGCGGCGGGCCTTGCTATGACACCGGCAAACGCCGCGTTTACCGACACGCAGGGTCACTGGGCTCAGGAGGCCATCACCAAGTGGAGTGAGGAATACGGACTGATCACCGGTTATGAGGACGGCACGTTCCGGCCGGACAACTCTATCACCCGGGGTGCTTTCGCCGGAATTCTGGACCGCTTTTTGAAGTACACCGCCGTCTCTCCGGCGTCCACCTTTTCCGACACGGCCGGGACCTACTGGGAGACGTCCATCCTCAAGCTCCACGCGGCGGGAGTATACCTGGGTACGGACGGCGCGGCCCTGCCCGGCAATTCCATTACCCGCCAGCAGGCGGTGACCATGATCGCTCGGGCCTTCGGCATTACCGGCACATCCACGTCGCTGCCCTATGCCGACGCCGGACAGATTGCCTCTTATGCAAAATCCCCTGTTGCGGAGATGACGGCCCGGGGCTACATCACGGACTGTGCTGACGGTAATTTCCGTCCCACGGACCCCATTACCCGGGCGGAGATCGTGAACATCATGAACAACATGGTGCAGGTGCTCATTCAGAACACCCAGGTCTACACGGGCAACATCCCCGGCACGGTGCTCATCAACTCCGCCGAAGGCGCGTACCTCTCCGGCATGCACATTACCGGGGACCTGATCCTGGCGCCGGGGGTACAGGACACGGTGACGCTGGAGGACGTGACTATAGACGGAACGATCCGTAATTTCAGCTCCGTGACGCCTACCATCACCTCTGCCAGCGACCCGGATGAGGACCCGGACCGTCCCACGGACACAGAGGAGCCGGGGAATGCAGAGAAGCCGGAGGAGGAAAAGCCGGGCATCCGGCCCCAGGACGTGTACACGCCTGGCAAGACCACCGGAGAGTACATTCAGTACAGCGGCAAGTCCTACCCCGTGTATGCCGACGCCGAGCCCATTTCCCTCTATGACGGGGACTTCTACTGGGAGGGTGACCGCCTGGTATACAGCGGCCGGGATTTCCGCACCCGCTTCGGCATCGACGTGTCCGCCTATCAAAACCGGGCCAGCCAGAACCAGACCATCGACTGGAATGCCGTGGCGAATGACGGCGTGGAGTTTGCCATGGTTCGGGTAGGCCTGCGGGGCTATTCCAACGGCAATCTGCTCTCCGACGCCTTCTACCGTCAGAACATCGAGGGCGCCATGGCAGCGGGCCTTGAGACGGGTGTCTACTTCTTCGCCCAGGCCATCACCGTGGAGGAGGCCATTGAGGAGGCGGACTTTGTCATCAGCCTGCTGGACGGCATGGAGATCAACGGGCCCGTGGCCTACGACTGGGAGATGCACGATTCCACCTACCGGGTCTACGGCACCACGCCGGAGATGGCTACCGCCTGCGCCGTGGCGTTCTGCAAGCGAATTGAGGAGGCAGGCTATGAGGCCATGGTGTACGCGGGACAGTATGTCAGCTATATCAAATACGACCAGGGCGCCCTGGCTCCGTACCTTTACTGGTATCCGGAGTACAAATCTGCGTCTTCCCAGAAGCTCTATCCCACGTTCTATTATCAGATGGATTACTGGCAGTTCTCCAGCAGCTGTTCCATTGATGGAATCGGCGGAAAGGTGGACGGCAACATCCAGTTCATCCGGCGATAAAAGAAAAAGAGCCGCCCGGCAGGGCGGCTCTTTCTTTGTTGGGACTCAGGCAGTTTGTCTGCGGGCGGCAGGAGATGGACGCTGGGAGAGAATCACACCGGCGGTGATCAGCACCGCGCCCACCAGGGCCAGGGGGGAGATGGGCTCGTCCAGGAAGATCCGGGCGGCCACAATGGTGATGAAAGGCATTAAGTAGATGAATGTGTTGGTGGTGACCACGCCCAAAAGGCGGAAGGCCTTGTTCCAGAGCACAAAGCAGAGGGCGCTGCCCACCAGACCCAAAAAGAGGAAGTTTGCGATACCGGAGGCCGTCAGCAGCGGCGCTGTGGGGTAGGGGACGCCTTCCGCTGCCACCAGCGGCACGGCGGTCACGATGCCCCAGAACATGGTGCGCCGGGTGACGAGAATGGAGTCCAGACCACGGCTGGCCCGCCGCAGCAGCACCGAGTAGACTGCCCAGCACACGGCGGCGGCCAGGGCAAGCAGGTCGCCCCTGGGATTGAGTTTGAGGACGAACGTGCCGTTGCACACCACCAAAATCACACCGGAAAAAGCCACCAGAAAGCCCAGCAGGGTAGAGGCGCGGAACCGTTCCTCGCCGGTAAAGTGGGCCAGAATGGCGGTGAAGATGGGGGCGGCGGCCACGATGATGCTCACATTGGAGGCCAGTGTGTAAGATAAGGCGGTGTTTTCTGTATAAAAGTAGGCGGTGCAGCCCAGAAGCCCCAGCAAAAAGAACACGCCCTCCTGGCGCAGCGTCAGGGCAAGACGCCTGGGACGCAGCAGCCACAGCGCACAGTAGGCCAGGACGAAGCGGGTGAGCATGATCTGGGCCGGGGTGTAGAATTCCAGCAGCACCTTGCTGGAGATGAAGGTAGAGCCCCATACGATCACGGTGAAAGCCGCAAAACAGTATCCGGGGAGCCGTTCTTGCTTTTTCATAGAATCCTCCTGGTGTGAATTTTCCAGACCATCATATCACGGCTGCCGTGTCGGGGCAAGCGTGCAGGAACGGGAAAAGGGGAGACGGAGGGCATCTGCCTTCCGTCTCCCCTTGCTCGGCCGGGCCGTGTTACTTGCGGTTTTCCTTCTGATTCTGCGTGCGGTTTTCGCGGGAGTCGCTGGTCTGCTTCTCCTTCTGCTGACGGCAGTTCTGGTTGTTTTCGCGATTCTGCATTGCAAATTCCTCCTTCTGCCTTGTTGGGGCACGGTGGTAGTATCGGCAGAAAGATCAATCTCTATACAAAAAGAAAAATAAAAAAAGAATTGACAAGTTGGCAAGAAGCTGATACAATAATCCAGCAAAACAAAGAAGGCGCGCATCCGCCTCACCTCCAGCAGCTGTGCAAAGAGGTCAACAACGTTGTAATCAAGCCGCCATTTGAGGTGGTTTGTTGTTGCGCGGATGCCATCAGGTATCCGCGTTTTGTGATTTTAGGATGGAGGTGCTTCGACCATTAGTAAGCAAGTGCATGAACTGAATGAGGAGATCAACGACAAGGAAGTCCGGCTGATCGGCGCACAGGGCGAGCAGCTGGGCATTATGGCGCCGGCGGAGGCGCTGCGGATCGCTGATGAGCAGGGCCTGGATCTGGTCAAGATTTCACCCCAGGCGGTTCCCCCCGTCTGCAAGCTGATGAACTACGGCAAGTTCCGGTTCGAGCAGAGCAAGCGGGAGAAGGAAGCAAGAAAGAACCAGCATGTGGTCGAAATCAAGGAAATCCGCATGTCTCCGGGCATTGATGTTGGCGATTTCAACACCAAGCTGAAAAATGCCCAGAAGTTCATTGCCGACGGCAACCGCGTGAAGGTCTCCGTCCGCTTCCGCGGCCGCGAGATGGCCCATACCGACATCGGTAAGGATCTGCTGGATCGCTTTGCCGAACAGTGCGCCGAAACCGCCAATCTGGACAAACCCGCCAAGCTGGAGGGACGGATGATGTCCATCTTCCTGTCTCCCAAGACCGGCAAATAAAGAATTTTCAACGATACGGAAGGAGCAATCACGATGCCTAAGCTGAAAACCCATAGCGGTGCGAAGAAGAGATTCAACCTCACCAAGACCGGTAAGGTCAAGCGCGCCAAGGCCTTCAAGAGCCACATCCTCACCAAGAAGGACACCAAGCGTACTCGTCGTCTGCGTGCCGGCGGCTATGCCGACGCTACCAATGTGGACGCCGTCCGCAAGATGATCCCCTACAAGTAAGATACGAGACGTTTTAGAATAGGAGGCTTTTGAAATGGCTAGAGTTAAGGGCGCGATGATGACGCGCAAGAGAAGAAATAAAGTTTTGAAGATGGCCAAGGGCTACTGGGGTTCCAAGTCCAAGCACTTCCGGGTTGCCAACCAGGCTGTCATGAAGTCCCTGAGCTACGCTTACACCGGCCGCCGGCTGAAGAAGCGTGACTTCCGGTCCCTGTGGATCACCCGTATCTCCGCTGCCTGCAAGATGAACGGCATGAACTACTCCAGCTTCATGCACGGCCTGAAGGTTGCCGGTATCGAGATCAACCGCAAGATGCTCTCTGAGATGGCGATCAGCGATCCCGCAGCGTTCACCCAGCTGACCGAGATCGCCAAGAAGGCCTGATCTGCACTTTATTATATAATAGGTGTAAAAACGCGCTTCGGCTTTGTCCGGAGCGCGTTTTTTCGTTGACAGGGAAGCAGGGTATGATATGATGATATCAGATAGGACCGATATATTCAGACGCCTCTGGGGAAAGGAGTGCGGTATGAAAGAACAGCTGATGAATTTTGTGTACGTATTCCCGTTTTTGATTCCCATGGGGATCGCAGGTGCCATGTCCCGCTTTTCCAGGCGCGGAAAACCAGGCGGCTGGCGCGTTACAGTCATTGGTGCGGCCGTCACGGCTGTGGTTTGGCTGATCGCACTGCCGCTGAGCCATACCGGCAGTGAGCTGCCCGGTATTATTGCGGGTTTTGTCACAGGATTCCCGATTGGCGCAGCGGTATGCGGCATCGGCCTGCGGCTGCGCCGTATTTCCGGATAATGCCTGTTTTGCCTGGAGACGAAAGCAATCCCCCAGACCGCTTCCGGCCTGGGGGATGCACGTTCTTATGCCTGAGGCACTTCGCAGAAATAGGGACCGCAGTCTTCTTCGTGAGTCTGGACATAGGTCCAGGTAAAATCCCGGTCCACGATGTACCAGTCGCTGCCGGGAATGGCACCCCGTTCTACGGGAAGGGCGGAGATCTCCTCCGGCGTGATCCGGCGGGTCCGGTTCACGCCTTCCGGCGGATACTCATTATAAAAGAGATACCATTCTTCGTCCTTGCGTTTCTGCAGCGCTTTCCGGGCCTCGTCTGCGCTCAGATGAGGCACCAGGTTCCAGGAGAAGATATGCCAGAGGTAGTTGCCCTCTGCCAGCACATGTTCTCCCAGGTCTTTCTCGGAGACTCCGGCGGCGAAGACATCCAGCCAGCGGTCCGCTGCCCGCTCCGGCTCGACGGGGAAGGGCTCCACCCAGCCGTCTTCCATGGTGGCCACGCACCGGTTGATGGGCTGTCCCAGTCCATAGAACTTGGCTTCGTAGTCCGTCATGACGCCTACGGGCCCGTTGGCGTGAAGATTCCGGGTCACCTCGGAGAGCGTGAAGCCAAAGCGGGGGATCTCCTCCACGGAAAACTCGAAGAGGGGCTGGTTGTCCGTTTTGAAGTGAATCTGTCCGCCGGGCTTGAGCACCTGACGATAGAGCTTGAGGAAGTTGCCGTGGGTCAGACGGCGCTTGGCGTGTCGGTTGCTGGGCCAGGGGTCGCAGAAGTTGATGTAGATGCGGTCCACCTCGCCGGGGGCGAAGAAATAGGGAAGCTGGTCAGCGTTGGCGTCCACGAAGAACACGTTGGTGAGCCCCGCGTTTACGCACCGCTCCATGGCGACCACCATGGCATCCGGTACCCGCTCCACGGCGATGAACAGCACATCCGGCTCGGCAGCGGCGGTGCCGGCGGTAAAGCGGCCCTTTCCACAGCCCAGCTCCAGCCGCAGCTCCCGGGCCTGCGGCATCAGCTCGCGCCAGTGCCCCCGGCGGTCGTAAGGGTCCCGGATGAGAAAGGCGCTGCAGCGCTCCATCCGCGGCACCAGGTTCTTCTTTTTCCGCATGCGCATAAAAAATCCTCCTGGATCAATTCTCGTGAAATTCCACAATCCCTTGTGGCGGCTTTCCCATTTTACCACAGGAAATGGTTCGTGTAAATGCCATTCCCGCCGGGAAACCGGACACAGTGAGGAGGGGATGCGTTAATGTCTTAACAAAATTGTATAAAATTTAACGAGTATTTTGTGTGAAGTGTAAAAAAGAGAAAAATGGCGGCAAAATGCACAATTTCTACTTGATAAATTTATGACACACCCCTATAATAGACATTGTGAGTAAATTGGCAAACTTGAGATTTGCTCTGTTTTCCCCCGCAAGGATCAATGAAGCAAACCAAAGTGTACAATTGAAATAACAGGAGGAAAAATCATGAAAGTTGCTATTTTTGGCGCCGGTACCATGGGCAGCGGCATCGCGCAGGTCTTTGCCGCCAAGGGCCACACCGCTTTGATGTACGCCAGTTCCGTGGCTTCCGCTCAGAAGCACAAGGACAAGCTGGCTGCCTCTCTTGCCAAGCGCGTTGCCAAGGGCAAGATGACCCAGGAGGCTGTTGATGCCCTGATGGCCAACATCCTGGTGGAGGAGAAGTCCGCCTGCGCTGACGCCGACCTCATCATTGAGTGCGTCAAGGAAGACATGGCCACCAAGAAGGAGCTGCTGGGTGAGCTGGACGGCATGTGCAAGGAGAGCGCCATCTTCGCCACCAACACCTCTTCTCTGTCTATCACCGAGATGGGCAATGGCCTCAAGCATCCCGTCATCGGCATGCACTTCTTCAATCCCGTTCCCAGCATGAAGCTGGTGGAGATCATCCGGGGCGCCAACACCACCCAGGAGACCTTCGACTTCGTGTACAACCTGTCCAAGGAGATCGGCAAGGATCCCGTTGAGGTTGCGGAGGCTCCCGGCTTCGTGGTCAACAAGATCCTGATCCCCATGATCAATGAGGCCATCGGCCTGGTGGAGACCGGCGTTGCTTCTGTCGAGGATATCGACAAGGCTATGCAGCTGGGTGCCAACCATCCCATGGGCCCCCTGGCTCTGGGCGACTTCATCGGCCTGGACGTGTGCCTGGCCATCATGAACACCCTCTTCACCGAGACCGGCGATCCCAAGTATCGTCCCGCTCTGCTGCTGAAGAAGATGGTGCGTGGCGGTCTGCTGGGCCGCAAGTCCGGCAAGGGCTTCTACGATTATTCCAAGTAAGAACCAGATAGTAAAGGAGTAATAAGGTATGGATTTTCATCTGACAAATGAGCAG
Organism: uncultured Oscillibacter sp.; assembly: GCF_900546705.1. Lineage (GTDB taxonomy): Bacteria > Bacillota > Clostridia > Oscillospirales > Oscillospiraceae > Oscillibacter. The sequence continues at coordinate 52,023 of NZ_URDP01000010.1, forward strand.
CTGATGCTCCGTAAGATGTACCGCGAATTCGCCGAGAACGAAGTCAAGCCTCTGGCTGAGGAGATCGACGAAGAAGAGCGCTTCCCCATGGAGACCGTCGAAAAGATGGCCAAGCTGGGGATGATGGGCATCTACTTCCCCAAGGAATACGGCGGCGCCGGCGGCGACGTTTTGTCTTATGCCATGTGCGTGGAAGAGCTGGCCAAGGTCTGCGGCACCACTGCCGTTATCGTGTCCGCTCACACCTCTCTTTGCTGCGCTCCCATCTTTGAGCACGGCACCGAGGAGCAGAAGAGAAAGTATCTGCCCGACCTGCTCTCCGGCCGCAAGATCGGTGCTTTCGGCCTGACCGAGCCCAACGCCGGTACCGATGCTTCCGGCCAGCAGACCACTGCCGTCCTGGAGGGCGACCACTATGTCCTCAACGGCTCCAAGTGCTTCATCACCAACGGCAACGTGGCCGATACTTTCGTGGTGTTTGCCATGACCGACAAGACCAAGGGCAACCACGGCATCTCTGCCTTCATCGTGGAAAAGAACTTCCCCGGCTTCTCCACCGGCAAGCACGAGAAGAAGATGGGTATCCGCGGCTCTTCCACCTGCGACCTGATCTTTGAGGACTGCATCGTCCCCAAGGAGAACCTGCTGGGCAAGGAAGGCAAGGGCTTCAAGATCGCCATGCAGACCCTGGACGGCGGCCGTATCGGCATCGCTGCGCAGGCCCTGGGCCTGGGCGAGGGCGCTGTGAACGAGGCTGTCAAGTACACCCAGGAGCGTGTCCAGTTCGGCAAGCGTCTGAGCCAGTTCCAGAACACTCAGTTCCAGCTGGCTGATATGCACACCCGGATGCAGGCTGCTCAGTACCTGGTGTACGCCGCTGCCTGCAAGAAGCAGCTGCATGAGAACTACTCCATGGATGCTTCCATGGCCAAGCTCTTTGCTGCTGAGGCTGCTTCCGATGTGACCCGCCGCGCCGTGCAGCTGTTCGGCGGCTACGGCTACACCCGTGAGTATCCCGTGGAGCGCATGATGCGCGACGCCAAGATCACTGAGATCTATGAGGGTACTTCCGAGGTTCAGCGCATGGTCATTTCCAGCCACCTGGGCGTGAAGTAATATAGGAGGTAAAGGTTAAAATGAAAATCATTGTCAGTATCAAGCAGGTCCCCGATACCTCCGGTAAGGTGGCTGTCAACCCCGATGGTACCCTGAACCGCGCTTCCATGCAGACCATCACCAACCCCGACGACATGAATGCCCTGGAGGCCGCTCTGAAGATCAAGGACGAGACCGGCTGCAAGGTCATCGTGGTCACCATGGGCCCCGCTCCCGCTGCCGGCATGCTGCGTGAGGCGCTGGCCATGGGCGCCGATGAGGCTGTCCTGGTGTCCGCCCGCGAGTTCGGCGGTTCCGATACTTATGCTACTTCCCAGATCCTGGCTGCCGCCATCAACAAGATCGGTGTGGAGTCCGACGATATCGTTCTGTGCGGTCGTCAGGCCATCGACGGCGATACCGCCCAGGTCGGCCCCCAGATCGCCGAGAAGCTGCACCTGCCCCAGGTGACCTATGCCGCCGACATCCAGAAGGACGGCAACACCCTGACCGTCAAGCGCATGCTGGAGGACGGCTACA
>NZ_URDP01000011.1 GCF_900546705.1 uncultured Oscillibacter sp.
CGGGCGCGGCGGTCTGGGAGTGGAAGCCGTGGTTGATGACGGCGCAGCCGTTGTGGCCGGTCTTGTAGATCTCGCCGTTGGCAAAGCCGGCGCCGAAGCCCTGGGGATAGTCGAAGCGATAGAAATACACCTCGGGCTGAGGATGATGGTGCGGCGGATAGGAGGACCACTTGCCGGGGTGGTTCAGCACTTCGCCCAGCACCATGTTGGAAAAGGGCGCGTTGTCGTGGTCGAAGAAGGTCTTGATCTCCCGCTCCATGCAGCCCAGCAGCTCGCCGTTGCAGCCGGCGTGCTGGGTCTGGACGGTCTCGGGGGTGTACATGACCGCCTCGTAGTCACGCTCGTTGACGGTCTTCTGGATATAGAGCTCGCTGTGGTCGTGGGCGGTGAGGGTGATCTTGGTGCCCCGGGGCGCCAAAAGGCAGAAGGCCTCGTGGTGGAAGCAGTCGGGCCGGTCGGCCTCGCAGGTCTTGCCGTTCCACTCGTAGGTGACGCTGCCGGCGAACAGCAGCACGGCGATCTCCTTTTCCGCCTCTTCGAAGGTGAAGGTGTCGCCCTTTTCCATCAGCAGAAGGCCGATGTCCATCTGGGTGCCCATGTCGTCCACGGAGGAGTCGATATAGGCGTTGTACCCGTTTTTCAGTTCCTCGTTTTTGTTAAAATAGGTCATCGGAAACATCTCCTATTTTGAATTGCGGTGGGAAAATGACTTTGCCGCGGGAGCCTCCGCCCCCGGACGGGTCTTACAGGCCCGTGTGCTCCCGGATGTACTTGCGGCCCTTCATGGCGTACTCCAGAGGATTGGCCTTGGCAGGGTCCTGCTCGGCCTCCACCAGCAGCCAGCCCTGGTAGCCGGCGTCGGCCAGGACCTTGAACACGGGGTCGAAGTCCACGTCGCCGTCGCCGGGGACGGTGAAGGCGCCGTTGCGGACGGACTGGAGGAAGGACCAGTTGTTCTTCCGGGCCTCCTCGACTACCGGCAGACGCATGTCCTTCAGGTGGACGTGGCCCACCCGGTCCACATACTTTTTCAGCATGGTCAGGGGGTCCTCGCCGGCGAAGGTGAAGTGGCCGGTGTCGTAGCAGAGGAACACGTACCGGGGATCGGTGTTGGACATCATGCGGTCCGTCTCCTCGCTGGTCTGGACCACGGTGCCCATGTGGTGGTGGTAGCAGAGCTTGAAGCCCCGGTCAGAGGCGATCTTGCCCAGCTTGTTGAGGCCGTCGCAGAAGCGGTCCCACTCGGCGTCGTTCATGACGTGCTTGTGGCCGCCGGTGAGGATGGGGGTGTCCACCTGGCCCTGGATGGAGTAGCTCTGCTCGCTGACGTTGATGTGGTTGGCGCCCACGGCGGCCAGGAAGTCCAGGTTGGCGACAAAGTCCTTCTCCTCCTCCTCAAAGGGGCGGGTCAGGATGAACGAGGAGTACCAGCGGCTGGCGATGCGCATGCCCCGCAGGTCCAGGGCCTTTTTCAGCTCGGCGGGGTCGGTGGGGTACTTGTTGCCGATCTCGCAGCCGGTGAAGCCCGCCAGGGCCATCTCGCTGACAATCTGCTGGAAGGTATTCTCCCCGCCCAGCTCCGGCATATCGTCGTTGCACCAGCCGATGGGTGCGATACCAAGGAATACGTGGTTCTGATCGAACATGGGAAACGTCCTCCTTAATCATGATGATTTTCAGATTCGGCGGCCGCGGAGCGGGCGCCGTGTCCCAACGCTCCGGCACTCTGTGTCCGTTCACACAAATCCGCACACAAAAGGCAAACGCCGCAAGCGTTTTCACTTACTAAAAAGTATCATCGTCTCGTCCAAAAATCAACGCTTTTTCCGGCCGGCGGCGGATTTTTTCCGATTTAGCCAAAGGGCTTCCCCATTTTTTTATGGATATGACAGTCCCCCGTCATTCCCCGGGCTATGGGCAGGCAGTCGATTACCTGTCCTTCATTGGCGTACAAGTGTACGTATTTTTTATTCACCGGCGGCGGTTGTGTAAAATGTGTGTAAAATTTGGGCTCTGTTTTTGTGCCTCCTTTCAGGAAGCTTGTGGTATTACCCAAAAATGCACAACAGCTTTCTGTGAGAATCCACATAAATTGTGCAACCTATTGACTTGAATTTCCGTTTGATGCTACAATCCATACAGATTTACCGGACCGGCCTGTCTGTTTTTTATGCATCCCGCCTCCGGAATTTTGAATGAAAAGGAGAAAGAAGTACATGAAGAAGTTTTTTGCTCTGGCTCTTGCACTGGTCATGGCGCTGTCTCTGGTAGCCTGCGGCCAGAAAGAGGACACTCCCGCTGAAGAAGAAACTCCCGCCACTGAAGAAGAGGGCGGCGCCACCAGCGACATCGAGGTCGCCGTCGTTCTGAAGACCCTGGCCTCCGAGTACTGGGGCTACGTGGAAGCCGGCTGCAAGGCCGCTGAGAAGGACCTGGGCATCAAGGTCACCGTGGTCGGCCCCGGCGCTGAGAGCGACATCGAGGGTCAGGTCGCTATGATCGAGCAGCAGATCGGCGCCGGCTGCGACGCCATCGTCTGCGCCCCCAACGACGCCGGCGCTGCCGCCGGTGCCCTGCAGGCCGCCCTGGACGCCGGCATCCCCGTGCTGTCCGTGGACACCAACGTGGGCATCGAGGGTCAGACCTCCTTCGTGGGCACCTCCAACGTGGACGCTGCCAAGCAGGGCGGCCTGTGGGCTGCTGAGCAGGTCGGCGAAGGCGCCAACGCCGTCATCATCTACGGCCAGGAAGGCGACAACACCTCCAACATGCGCCGTCAGGGCTATGAAGAGGCCTGCGAAGAGGCCGGCGTGACCGTCCTGGCTGCTCTGTCCGGTCAGAACACCACCGACGGCGCCACCAAGACCATGGAGGATCTGCTCAACGCCTATCCCGACCAGATCGACATCGTCCTGTGCCACAACGACGACACCGCCATCGGCGCCATGAACGCCTGCAAGAACGCCGGCGTGTCCGACATGACCATCGTGGGCTTTGACGGCAACCAGTCCGCCGTGGATCTGATCCTGGCCGGCGAGATGGTCAAGGCCACCGTGGCCCAGCAGCCCTATGAGATGGGCTATCAGGTCGTCGAGGCCGCTGTGAAGGCCATCAACGACGAGGATGTGGAAGCGACCATCAACGCCCCCGTTGAGGTGGTCACCGCTGAGAACGGCCAGGAGTACCTGGACAGCCTGGCAGCCATGAAGGGCTAAGCGCTCTGCTTTGAAAACTGCATTGTCGCTGCATAGCTGAAAACGGATAAGATATGGCGGCAGAATCGTTTCTGCCGCCATATCTTCGTCTCCCCCGCCCCAGGGCGGGGAGGTGCACAAATCAGGAAAGAAACGAGGTAATTCCATGAGCGAGTATGTCGTCGAACTGAAAAATATTACCAAACGTTTTCCTGGTGTCGTCGCATTGAAAAATATGTCCATTGGCATCAGACCCGGTGAGATCCACGGTCTGATCGGAGAGAACGGCGCGGGCAAGTCCACCCTCATCAAGGTGCTCACCGGCGTCCACACTCCGGAGGAGGGAGACATCTTCGTAGACGGCCAGAAGGTCGTTTTCAAGAACCCTGTTCAGTCCCGGGAGGCGGGAATCGCCTGTGTGTACCAGGAGCTGAACATTGTCAAGCAACTGCCTGTTACGGATAATGTTTTCATGGGGCGCGCCGTGAAAAAGGGCCTGCTTCTGGACTATCCCAGAATGCACCGGGAGGCCGCCGAGGCCCTCAAAACCCTGGGTCACCCCGAGATCGATGTAAAAATGGAATGCGGCAAGCTGGGCGTTGGCCAGCAGCAGATGGTGGAGATCGCCAAGGCTGTTTCCCTGGACGCCAAGCTCATCATTATGGACGAACCCACCTCCTCTCTGGGAAAAGAGGAGATCGAGCAGCTGATGGAGACGGTCCGGGGCCTGAAGGCCAAGGGCGTGGCCATCTTGTTTGTCTCTCATAAATTGGAAGAACTCTTTGAGCTCTGCGACCGTGTCACCGTCATGCGCGACGGCGAGCACATCGTCACCAAGGACATCGCCGACATGACGGAGGACTCCCTGATCACCGCCATGGTGGGCCGGACGCTGGATAACCTGTATCCCAAGGAATTCGGCGTCAAGGGCGACGTGTGGCTGGAGGCCAAGAATCTCAACGAATTCGGCGTCCTCCACGACGTTTCCTTCCAGGCCCACGCCGGCCAGATCACCGGCTTTGCCGGACTGGTGGGCGCAGGCCGCACCGAGACCATGCGGGCCATTTTCGGCGCCGACAAGCTCGACAGCGGCGAGATCTATGTCAAGGGCGAAAAAGTACATATAAAGACTCCCAAGGACGCCATCAAGAAGAAGATCGCCTTCCTGACCGAGGACCGCAAGGGCCAGGGCCTGGTGCTGTCCCTGGACGTGCGGACCAACCTGATCCTGGCCAACATGAAGGGCTTTTGCAACGGCCCGTTCCTGGACAAGGCCCGCATCGAGAAGGCCGGACAGGACAATGTGGATTCCCTGAAGATCAAGACCCCGTCTCTCGACGAGGTCACCGCCCAGCTTTCCGGCGGCAACCAGCAAAAGGTGGTCATCGGCAAGTGGGTCAACACCGACGCGGACATCTTCATCTTCGACGAGCCCACCCGCGGCATCGACGTGGGCGCCAAGATCGAGGTCTACCACGTGATGAACGACCTGGTCAAGGCGGGAAAGTGTGTGATCATGGTCTCCTCCGAGCTGCCGGAGATCCTGGCCATGAGCGACCACGTGGTGGTCATGCGGGGCGGCCGGGTCATGGCCAACATCGACCGTGACACTCCGCACTTCAACTCTGAAGACATCATGAAAGCGGCCTGGGGAGGAGAGTTAGACTGATATGAAAAAGAACAATTCCGCAAAAGAGCTGCTGCAAAAGCTCAGTACGCTGCTGGCGCTCATTATTCTGGTGGCCATTTTCTGGATCGCCATGCCCGACAAGTTCCCCCGCATCTCCAACATCATGAACATCCTCAAGCAGGCATCCATCAACTGCCTGATCGCCTCCGGTATGCTCTGCGCCCTGATTACCGCCGGCATTGACCTGTCCGTGGGCTCCAACTGCGTGCTGTGCACCTGCACCATCGGCGTGCTCATGCAGAGCTTCGGCATCACCAACGCCTTTTTGCTGGCCGTCTGCGGCCTGGCGGTGAGCACCTTCGCCGGCTTCATCAACGGCACGCTGCTGACCCGGCTGGACCTGCCCCACCCCTTCGTGTCCACCATGGGCATGAAGAACGTGCTGCTGGGCATCGCGCTGGTCATCACCGGGTCCAAGTCCATCGGCTTTACCAACCAGGGCGTGGACACCCTCATGTGGATCGGCGGCGAGTCCCTCTTCAAGACCTATGACGCCGACGGCAAGCTGGACTTCCCCGGCATCCCCTTCAGCTTCATCCTGGTCATCGTGGTGTTCATCCTGTTCGACATCTTCCTGAAGAAGTCCGCCCTGGGCCGTCAGATCTACTGCTGCGGCGGCAACCCCGAGGCGGCCCGCCTGTCCGGCATCCCCTCCAAGAACGTGCTGACCTTCGTGTACACTCTCTCCGGCTTCATGGCAGGTCTTGCCGGTGTCGTGTCCGTGGGCCGTCTGGCCTCCGCCAACGCCAACGCCGGCTCCACCTACGATAACGACGCCATCGCCGCGTGCATCGTGGGCGGCGCCTCCTTCACCGGCGGCAAGGGCACCATCTGGGGCACCCTGATCGGCGCGCTGCTGATGGCCGTCATCCGCAACGGTCTGAACCTGGCCGGCGCCTCCAACGATATCCAGTACATCGTCATCGGCGCCGTCATCATCCTGGCGGTCACCATCGACGTGGTCCGCAACAAGATGGAAGCCAAGGCCCGCAAGATGGCCGCGGCCTGATCCCCCACATACGAAAAGACCGGCCTTCGGGCCGGTCTTTTTCTGCGCTGATTCCGGGCCGCGCCCTGCCTGCGCTCCCCTTCCCGGACGGGTCCCCCGCTCCCCGGGCAAAAAAAGCGCCGGCCCCGGCGGGCCGGCGCTTCGCTGATTCGATCTCCGGGCGGCGTGCCCGGGGTTATTCGATCTCCAGGTGGACGCTCTGGTGATACACCGGCTCCACCAGCCCCGGGATGGACACGGCGTCGGTGAAGTACAGCTCCTGGACGTACTCCCGCAGCAGGGAGATGATGTAGGGGTGGGGCCGCTCGTCGGGCCGTCCCGCCGCCACGGACACCACCGCCGTCTTGGGCCGCAGCAGGTTCAAAAGCTTGCGGGTGGTGGAGGACAGGGACGCGTGGTGGGGCACCTTCAAAATGTCGCAGGGGGTGGACGTGTCCGTCTCCCACATGTGGGCGTAGGCGTCGCCTCCCAGGACGACCTCATGGCCGTGGTAGTAGAGCCGCTGGCGCAGGCTGGACACGTTCATGGACTTGCCCCAGTGCACCAGGCCGTAGCCGTCCCGTGCCCCGGCGAAGGCGGCGTCGTAGAGGGATCGCTGCCGGGGGTAGAGGGCGGGCTCCCCGAAGAGGATGTCCATGCGCAATTGGGGCGTCAGCTGCCAGCACTCCGTCCGCCGGCCGGAGAGCTCCGTGCAGTGGCCCACCCGTCCCGGGTGGTCCGCCAGGGCCCGGGCGTACATCTCCACGCACCGCAGCACGTTCCGGGCGGCCTTGGGAAGGCCGTTGTCCCCGTCCGGGTCCAGCGGTGCCGGGCACAGGGGCGGAATGTAGGGGGCGGCCAGCTCGTCCACCGTCACCCGGTCCAGAAGGCGCCCCAGGCCCCCGATGTGGTCCCGGTGGAAGTGGGTGATGAGCAGCAGGTCCAGCCGCTCCACCCCCAGCCCCGCCAGGAAGTCCCCGGCGTAGATCCGGCAGGAGCGCGCGTCCCCCACCGGCGGATGGTCGTCCCGCTCCAGGGCGTCGTGACCGCAGTCCACCAGCATGGCGTACCGGGTGACGCCGCCCTCCATCTCCCGCACCAGAATGGAATCGCCGTTGCCCACGTTGATGAAGTCCAGTGCCAGCATGTCCATCCCCCCTTATTTGGTTGCTTTTACGATACCACAACCCCCGCCCCCGGGCAACGGAAAGCGGGGGCGCAGGGTACAGATTTTTACCCTGAATTTTTGTGAAGGTGCCCAATTTTTTCCACAGCCCGCCGGGGATTTTTCGGGCAAACTTGATTTATTCACACTTTTCCTGTATCATGGTTGCTATCTTTATGGATCGATCACGGAAAGGAGATGCTCCATGCCCTTCGTATTCAACTTCGGCGGCTTTTCCGGCGGCTTCCGCCCCGGCGCCGACGGTACCCAGCAGCCCCAGCGGCGGCCCCGCAAGGCCCGCAAGCCCATCGGCAACGCCTTCACCCGCACCCTTTTGAACCTGGCGGTGACGGCGGTGTTCGGCCTGGTCTACTTCTACGCAGAGCTCCCCCCCATCAACCTCCACGCCGAGGAGTTCTACGTGTTCCTCTTCCTGCTGTGCGCGGTGTACTGCGTCACCGCCGTCCTCACCTCCGGGTTCCAGGGGGAGGGGGTCAAGGGATACGTGGGCTTTGTGAAAAAGCAGTGCACGGTGCCCTTCTTCGTCTTCATCGCCATGATCGCCGTCATCGCCGTGGGGTCCCTCTCCTCCTGGGTGGTGCTGCGGGCCGGGTCCTACAGTAAGCTCCTGCCCATCGAGAGCGGGGACTTCACCGCCGACATCGAGGAGATCTCCTACGACCAGATCCCCATGCTGGACGCGGACTCCGCCGCAAGGCTGGGCAGCCGGAAGCTGGGCGAGCTGAGCGACATGGTGTCCCAGTTCGAGATCCTGCCCACCTACAACCAGATCAACTACCAGGGCCGGCCGGTGCGGGTCACCTCCCTTGCCTACGGGGACCTCATCAAGTGGTTCACCAACCGCTCGGAGGGCCTGCCCGCCTATATCGTCATCGACATGGTGACCCAGGAGGCGGAGATCGTCCGGCTGGACGAGGGCATGAAGTACACCACCGCCGAGCACTTCGGCCGCAACCTCTACCGGCACCTGCGGTTCCACTACCCCACCTATATGTTCGACGAGCCGGTCTTTGAGATCGACGAGTCCGGCACGCCCTACTGGGTGTGCTCCCGGCTGGTGAAGACCATCGGCCTCTTCGGCGGCACGGACGTACAGGGCGCGGTGCTGGTCAACGCCGTCACCGGCGAGTGCACCTACTACGAGGAGGTGCCCAGCTGGGTGGACCGGGTGTACTCCTCCGACCTCATCATGGAGCAGTACGACTACTACGGCCAGTACCACAACGGCTTTTTGAACTCCATGTTCGGCCAGCGGGACGTGACGCTGACCACCGACGGGTGGAACTATATCGCCATCGACGACGACGTGTACATGTACACCGGCGTCACCTCCGTCACCTCCGACCAGTCCAACATCGGCTTCATCCTCTCCAACCAGCGCACCAAGGAGACCCACTTCTACCCGGTGGCCGGCGCCACGGAGACCTCCGCCATGGCCTCGGCCCAGAGCCAGGTCCAGCAGATGCGCTATGAGGCCACGTTCCCCCTGCTGCTGAACATCGCGGACCAGCCCACCTACTTCATGGCCCTCAAGGGCGACGACGGCCTTGTGAAGATGTACGCCATGGTGAACGTGGAGCAGTATCAGATCGTGGAGACGGGCCAGACCCTGGCCGCCTGCGAGGCCAACTACCGCCAGGCCCTGGCCCACGCGGGCATCATCGCCGCCGGCGAGGCCTCCGTCTCCGGCGGGGAGGCGCGCACCCAGGACGGCGTGGTGGCGGAGATCCGCACCAGCGTCATCGACGGCAACACCCACTTCTATGTGCGCATGCGGGACTCCCTGGGCTATCTGGACTTCGACGCCGCCGAGGTGCCCCGTGCGGTGCTGCTGGACGTGGGGGACCACATCTGGTACGACTTCACCCTGGAGGGCGCCCAGTTCCCGGAAAACGGCATCGTGCCCGCCACCGGCTTCCGGTTTGAGGGCGAGAGCGCCGACGCATCCGTTGCCGGCGCGGCAAGCGACGGTGCCGACGCCGCAGATACCGGCACAGCCTCCTGAGAGAAAAAAGGCAGTCCCGCGGGGGACTGCCTTTTTTTGGATACAACGTCCGTTGACAACGGTTTTTTCCCGTCCTATACTGGATTTCATACCATAAAGGAGCGTGAGAGCCATGAAGCTAACAATGAACAACGCCGTGATGAACGTGGAGCTGTCCGGCATCCGCCAGTTCACCTACCTGGTGCAGGACACCCCCGGCGCCTGCGCACTGACCATCGGCGAGCCGGACCTGGACACCCCCCAGGCCATCCGGGACGCCGCCAAGGCCTCCCTGGACGCCGGCGACACCCACTATCCCCCGGGCAACGGCTACCCCTACCTGCTGGAGGCCATCTCCCGCTTCGAGCGCGAATCCCACGGCCTTTCCTACGACCCGTCCCATGAGATCATCGTCACCGTGGGCGCCACGGAGGGCCTCTACGTGAGCCTGACCGCCATCCTCAACCCCGGCGACGAGGTCATCATCCCCACCCCCGCCTTCGGCCTGTACGACTCCCTGGTGCGGCTCAGCGGCGGCGTGCCGGTGTTTTTGCCCACGGAGGACACCCACTTCCAGATCGACCCGGCGGCCCTGGCGGCGGCCATCACCCCCCGGACCAAGGCCGTGGTCCTCAACTCCCCCAATAACCCCACCGGCTGCGTCTACACCCGGGAGACGTTGGACGGCATCCACGCCGTGCTCCGGGACAAGCCCATCTTCGTGGTGTGCGACGACGTATACCGGACGCTGGTCTACGGGACGGAGTATCACAGCTTTGCCGAGTACGCCGACATGCGGGACCGGGTCATCGTGGTGCAGAGCTTCTCCAAGCCCTACGCCATGACCGGCTGGCGCCTGGGCTACACCATGGCCGACGCCCCCGTTATGGACCGGGTCCAGGTGTTCCACCAGTACGCCGTCACCTCCGTGCCCGCCTTCGTCCAGAAGGCCTGCGTCACGGCCCTGAACACCCCCACCGAGGACGTGCGGGCGCTGTTCCAGAAGCGCCGGGACTACGTCTACGGCCGCCTCAAGGCCATGGGCCTTTCCGTGGAGGAGCCCCAGGGCGCCTTCTACATGTTCATCGACATCCGGCCCTACGGCATGGACTCCACCACCTTCTGCACCCGGATGCTCAAGGAGGGCCTGGTAGGGCTGATCCCCGGCGTCCACTTCGGCGCCGAGGGCTTCATGCGCCTTTCCTACTGCTACTCCGACGCCGACCTGAAAGAGGGCCTGGACCGGATCGAGCGGTTCATCCAGTCCCTGTAAGCCCACAGCAAAACGCTCCGTACCTTTCGGTACGGAGCGTTTTTTTGCCCTCAGGGAAGCCGGGCCAGCTGTTCCAGAAACGCCGCCCCCGCCGGCAGCACGGCCCCGTCGTCAAAGTCGAAGTCCGGCGCGTGGAGGGGCGGGGTGTCCCCGGTGCCCAGGAAGAAGAACACGCCGGGCACGTACTGCTGGTAAAAGGCGAAGTCCTCCGCCGCCAGCACCGGCTGGGGAAGGTCGGCAGGGGCATGGTCCCCCAGTTCCCGGCACACCCGCTCATAGAGGGACTCGTGGTTCCACACGGCGGGGTTGCCCTCGCTCAGCTCCACGGATACGGCGCAGCCGCTCTCCGCCTCCACAGCCCGGGCGATGTCCCGCAGCTGGCGGCCGCAGAAGGCGAACGTCTCCTGGCGGTAGGTGCGCAGGCTGCCCTCCAGCACCGCGCTGCCGCTGATGACGTTGCGGGCGGTGCCGGCGGTCATTTTGCCGAACCGCAGCACCCGGGGGTCCTTGGGGGGGAGCTGGTCCATCATGTCGTAGGCCCGGCGCACGTATTCCATGGCCGCCAGCAGCGCGTCATGGCCCTGGTCGGCCCGGCTCAGGTGGACGCTTCTGCCCTCCACCCGGACGGTCACCTCGCTGGAGCGGGCCATCATGGGCCCGGGCCGGGACCACACACTGCCCGCCGGCAGGCCCGGCCACAGGTGCAGCCCGAAGATCCGCCGCACCCGGTAGCGCTCCAGCACGCCGCACCGGCACACGTCCCGGGCGCCGCCGGAGGTCTCCTCCGCCGGCTGGAAGATGAGCAGCACGTTCCGGGGAAGGCCCTCCGCCCCGGCAAGGCGCGCCGCCAGGTCCAGCACCATGGCCGCGTGGCCGTCGTGGCCGCAGGCGTGCATGGCCCCCGGGTGGGTGGAGGCGTAGGGGGCGCCGGTGGCCTCCCGGACGGGCAGGGCGTCCAGATCCGCCCGAAAGGCCGCCGTCTCGCTCTTCCCCGCGTCAAAGTAGGCACACACGCACCCGCCGATGGGGGAGAACACCTTGCACGGGCGCCCGGCGAGCGCCTCCTTGATATACTCCGTCGTCTTGGGGAGCTGCCGGTCCAGTTCCGGGATGGCATGCAGCGCCCTGCGATGAGAAACCACGTCCATGGTCCTCCCTCCTTTTTCCCATGATGTTCCATTATAGCACATTTGTCCGCCATGGAAAGAACTTTTTTCCCTTGGACTCGCGGCGTCCCTCTGATAGGATGGCTTCGACGCCGGCCGGACACGGCGGCGGGGACATGCCGGCCCTTTATTGTATGCATCCGCCGGGCCGGAAAGCAGGAGGGACGCCTATGAAATTTTCGCATCTGCCCCCCGGGCGGGGCCATGGTTTTTGGAAGGGGGGCGGGCCGCCGTGCGGTATCTGCTGATCGGCCGGGGGCGCATGGGCCGGTGCGTCCGGGACGCGGCCGCCGCCCTGGGGGACCAGGTGGAGGGCATGCTGGGCCGGGACGACCTGGAGCGGCTGGGGCGCATGGGCCGCACGGCGGACGTGGTGGTGGACTTCTCCCGGCCGGAGGCCCTGGCGGAGCTGTGCGCCTACGCCCGCCGCACCGCCACGCCGGTGCTCTCCGGCACCACCGGCTTTACGGACCGGCAGCTGGCGCAGCTGCGGGCCCTGGGGGCACACGTGCCGGTTTTGTGGAGCCCCAACTTCTCCGTGGGGGCGGCCGCCCTGTTCCGGGCGGCGGAGGCGGCGGCGGGAATCCTGGGCCCTGGGTTCGACGTGGAGGTCACGGAGCTCCACCACCGGGGCAAGTCCGACGCCCCCAGCGGCACGGCCCTGCGGCTGATGCGGGCGGCGGACCCGGCGGGCCGGCTGCACCCGGTGTACGGCCGACGGGGAGAGTGCGGCCGCAGCCGGGACGAGGCGGGCGTCCACGCCCTGCGGGGCGGCACGGCGCCGGGCACCCACAGCGTCTACTTCCTGGGCTGCGGGGAGGAGCTGGTGCTCACCCACCGCGCCCTGAGCCGGGACATCTACGCCGCCGGGGCGGTGCGGGCGGCCCGGGCGCTGCCGGGGATGGCCCCCGGCTTTTACGATCTGGAAACCGTTTTGCTGGGAGGGTAAGCCATGGAAGAGCGAAACACGCGGGAGATCATCGACGCCATTGCCGGCGGGGAAAAGCGGACGCCGGTGAAGGTATACGTCAGCACCGACGCCCCGGTGGACTTCGGGGCATCGCAGGTGTTCGGCGGCGCGGGCAGCTATATCGTCTTCGGAGACTGGGACGACCTGGGCCCCATTCTGGAGGCCAACCGGGAGCGCATCACCGACTGCGTGGTGGAGTGCGACCGGCGCCGCTCCGCCGTGGCGCTGCTGGACCTGAAGGACCTGCCCGCCCGGGTGGAGCCGGGGGCGGTCATCCGGGACGGGGCCGAGATCGGCGCGGGGGCCGTCATTTTGATGGGGGCCGTCATCAACCTGGGCGCCCGGGTGGGCGAGGGCACCATGGTGGACATGGGGGCCGTGGTGGGGTCCGGGGCCGCGGTGGGCCGCAACTGCCACATCGGGGCGGGGGCGGTGCTCTCCGGGGTGGCGGAGCCCGCCTGCCCGGTGCCGGTACGTGTGGAGGACGGGGCCTTCATCGGGGCCAACGCGGTGGTGCTGGAGGGGGTGCGCATCGGCGCGGAGGCGGTGGTGGCCGCCGGGGCGGTGGTGACGGCGGACGTGCCGCCCCGGGCGGTGGCGGCGGGGTGCCCGGCCCGGGTGGTGAAGTTCCGGGACGCGGGGACCGACGCCAAGACCGCCCTCACCGAGGCACTGCGGCAGCTGTAAGGCCAGCGCCCCCGCCGAAAGCCGGTACCGTCCCGGGTCCGCGCCGCCGGACGCCGGAGCGCCCCGGAAAACCGTCCGCCGGTACCGTCCCGGCGCGGGCCCCTCCCCCGGCCCGGACGCCGCCCGGGACCGAGCACAAAAAAAAGGCCTGCCGCGTAAGCGGCAGGTCTTTTTGCCTTACTTTTCGATGCAGAGCTTGTCGTCCTCCACCGTCAGGTGGGCGGTATCGCCGGAGGCCAGGGTGCCGTCGAGCATCTTCTCGGCTACAGCGTCCTCCACCTTGCTCTGGATGGCCCGGCGCAGGGGACGGGCGCCGTACTTGGGGTCGAAGCCCTCCTTGGCAAGCTCGGCCACCGCCTCGTCGCTGGCGTCCAGGTGGATGCCCATGGCCTCCATCCGGGCGGACACGCCCCGCAGCATCCTGCGGGCAACCTCCTGGATGTCCGCCTCGCTCAGAGAGCGGAAGACGATGATGTCGTCGATCCGGTTGAGGAACTCGGGCCGGAAGGTCTGGCGCAGCTCCGCCATGACCGTCTCCTTGGCACGCTGGAAGGCGGCCTCGGCGTCGGCGGCGGCGTTCTTGTCCTCCGCGGAGAAGCCCAGCTTCCCTGCGGCGGCGGTCAGGCTCTTGGCGCCGATGTTGCTGGTCATGACGATGACCGTGTTCTTGAAGTCCACGGTGCGGCCCTGGGAGTCGGTGATCCGGCCGTCGTCCAGGATCTGCAGCAGCACGTTCCACACGTCCTCGTGGGCTTTTTCGATCTCATCGAACAGCACCACGGAGTAGGGCTTTCTGCGGACCTTCTCGGTCAGCTGGCCGCCCTCCTCGTGACCCACGTATCCCGGAGGGGAACCGATGAGACGGGAGACTGTGTGGCGCTCCATGTACTCGGACATATCGATCCGGATCATGGCGTTCTCGTCGCCGAACATGGCCTCGGCCAGGGACTTGCAAAGCTCGGTCTTGCCAACGCCGGTGGGGCCAAGGAACAAAAACGAGCCGATGGGGCGCTTGGGGTCCTTCAATCCCACACGGCCCCGGCGGATGGCCCGGGCCACGGCCTTCACGGCCTCGTCCTGGCCCACCACACGGGCATGGAGGGTGTCCTCCATGTGCAGCAGACGCTGGCTCTCGTCCTCGGTCAGACGGGTGACGGGGATGCCGGTCCACCCGGCCACCACGGCGGCGATGTCCTCCGCGGTGACGGGACGGTGCTGCTGCATGTTCTTGCGGCGCTTGTCCCGCTCGATCTCCACCTGCTCCCGGTAGTCCTTTTCGATGTCCCGCAGCTGGGCGGCCTTCTCGTAGTCCTGGGCGTTAATGGCGGCTTCCTTGTCCTTGACCAGGGCGCTGATCTTCTCCTCCAGGCTCTTGAGCTCGGGGGAGAGCTCCTCGGTCTCCATCCGCACCCGGCTGGCGGCCTCGTCCATCAGGTCGATGGCCTTGTCGGGCAGGAAGCGGTCGTTGATATACCGGGCGGAGAGGTTGACGGCAGCCTCCAGGGCCTCGTCGGTGATCTGGAGCTTATGGTGCTGCTCGTACTTCTCCCGCAGGCCCTTCAGGATCTCCAGGGAAGCCTCCCGGCTGGGCTCGCCCACCTGCACCGGCTGGAACCGGCGCTCCAGGGCGGCGTCCTTTTCGATATACTTGCGGTACTCGTTGAGGGTGGTGGCGCCGATGACCTGGATCTCGCCCCGGCCCAGAGCGGGCTTGATGATGTTGGCGGCGTCCACGGCGCCCTCGGCGGAGCCTGCGCCCACGATGGTGTGGAGCTCATCGATGAAGAGGATCACGTCGCCGGACTTCTTCACCTCGTCCAGCAGCTTCTTGATCCGCTCTTCGAATTCGCCCCGGTACTTGGTGCCGGCCACCATGCCGGAAAGGTCCAACGACAAAAGGCGCTTGTCCAGCAGCTCGTCGGGCACGTCGCCCATGGCGATCTTCCGGGCCAGGCCCTCTGCGATGGCGGTCTTGCCCACGCCGGGCTCACCGATCAGGCAGGGGTTGTTCTTGGACCGGCGGGAGAGGATCTGGATGACCCGCTGAATCTCCTGGTCCCGGCCGATGACCGGGTCCAGCTTGCCGGCGCGGGCGTCGGCGGTCAGATCCCGGGTGAACTCAGCGAGGGTCTTGTTCTTGCCGTCGTCCTTGCCGCCGCTGCGGGCCTGGGGCTCCGCGGCGCGGCTGCGGGGGGTCTTGCTGAGCTTTTCCATGAGGGCGGTGTACAGGTGCTTGGCGTCCACGCCGGCGGTGCGCAGGATGCGGACGGCCATGTTGTTGCCCTCCCGCAAAATGCCTGCCAGCAGGTGCTCCGTGCCAACGTAGTTGTAGCCGCCGCGGATGGAGTCCTCCATGGCGATCTCCACCACCCGCTTGGCCCGGGGCGTCAGGCCCTGGGCGGGGTTGCCGCCGGGGAGTCCCGCCCCCACGCTGGTTTTGATGATCTCCACGATCATGTCGTCCGTCAGGCCCGCCTCCGTCAGCACGGTGTGGGCGATGCCCTCGTTTTCCCGGATCAGTCCCAGCAGCAGGTGCTCCGTGCCCACGTACCCGTGGCCCAGTTCACCGGCCGCTTCCTGGGAAAGCCGCAGCGCCTCTTCGGCGCCGGGCGTGAATTTATTTTCATTCATAGATCTTTACCTTCTTTCCTGTGGGAGGGAGGGCGTCACTTGCTCTCCTTTTTCTCCTTGTGCTCGGCCTCCAGGGCCCGGATCTTGTCC
Organism: uncultured Oscillibacter sp.; assembly: GCF_900546705.1. Classification (GTDB taxonomy): domain Bacteria; phylum Bacillota; class Clostridia; order Oscillospirales; family Oscillospiraceae; genus Oscillibacter. The sequence continues at coordinate 15,860 of NZ_URDP01000011.1, forward strand.
CGCAGCTGGGCGGCCTTTTCGAAGTCCTCGTGGTGGACGGCCTTCTTCATCTCCAGCTTCAATGCGTTCATCTCACGCATGTAGGCAAAGCGGCTCTGGTCCTCCTTGCCCACCAGGTCATCCTTCTTCTCCTCCTGGGCGCTCTCCTGGCTGGGTGCCGCGCTCAGGGCGGGCATGGTGTCGAAGAAGTCGTCAAAGGGATTTTCCAGCAGCCGGTTCATGCGGCCGAAGAGGCTGGGCATGGGGCTGAAGAAATCGTCGAAGAAGCTGTCTGAGAAGAAGCTGTCCCCGAAGAAGCCCTGCATCATGCGCGGGGCGCGGGCCGCAGCCTTGTGGGTGTAGCCCAGCTTCTCGGCGCACTCGCTGCAAAGGTGCTTTTCGGTGACCTGTCCGTTGATGTTGCTCTGATAAATAAAGGTAACTTCATTCTTACCGCAATTCTCGCATTTCATAATTGATTCCTCCTATAAAAAAGCCTTGTGTTGTCAAAAATTCTTCCGGTGGCTACACCTGCAGGATGAGCACCTGCTTTAAGATGTCCGCCCGTACCCGGTCCCGGTTTTCCCGGGGCACGGAGGCCAGGGCCTTGTCCCCCACCGCCGCCAGGAACGTGCGTCCCAGGCTCTCGTCCAGGGCGCCGGCGCTGACCAGGTTGGAGAGGATGGCCCGTGCCGAAGCAAGATCCACACTCGCCCCCAGGGAGTTGATGACGTGCATCATCAGCGTCTGGCGATCCACCTGCACCCGGGTGATCCGGATGTATCCGTTGCCGCCCCGGCGGCTTTCCACGATGTAGCCCCGCTCCGGGGAGAACCGGGTGCTCATCACGTAGTTGATCTGGCTGGGCACGCAGTTGAAGCGCTGGGCCAGGTCGCTGCGCTGGACCTCCAGCACACCGTCCTTCGCCTCTTCCAGGCCCTCCTGGAGGAAGCTGGCAATCAAATCCGAAATACCCACGCTGCAACCACCCTTTCCGTCTTGTCGTTTGTTTGACTTTGACTTTCTTTAACCTTTCGTTCTGACGCTAGTATACCACCCTTCGAAAAATTGTCAAGGGGTAATTTTTGACTTTCTTTGACCAATTTGAAAACAATTTGTGAACGGGAAATTTTCCGGCGGCGGTCCGGGAAAGTCCCCGTTCAATTTTGATAAAATTCCCGTCGGCGGCGGAAGCTGCCTCTTGCATTTTCAAAAATGTATGCTACAATAAACGTACAATTCTAATGGAGGTGCTTCCCAATGGCTTACAAGATTACTTCTGCCTGCGTGAGCTGCGGCTCCTGCGCGGACGTTTGCCCCGCCGGTGCTATCAGCCAGGGTGATGACCAGTACGTCATCGACGCTGCCGCCTGCCTGGACTGCGGTTCTTGCTGCGACACCTGCCCCAACGGCGCCATCGTCCCCGAGGAATAATCGAGGATACATAAAAGCACCGCGAGCTTTGCTCGCGGTGTTTTTTGTTGCCCTGGGCCGGTTCATCCGGTATAATGGGAGCCATGGAACGGAGGTGAGGGGCATGGAGCACTGGGAGGCCATCCGGCCCGGCGGCTGCCGCTTCGTCTGGGACGAGGACTGCTTCCGCCCGGGGACGGACACGTTCGCCCTGGCGTCGGTGCCCCGGCTGCGTCCGGGGATGCGGGTGTGCGACCTGGGGTGCGGCACGGGGCTTCTTTCGTTGCTGCTGCTGGAGCGGGAGCCGGATCTGGCGGTGACGGGGGTGGAGCTCCAGCCCTACGCGGCGGCGCTGTGCCGTCGGGCGACGGCGGAGAACGGCCTGGAGGGCCGCCTGACCGTCCTGGAGGGGGACATCCGCCGCATCCGGGAATTGCTGCCCGCCGGCAGGTTCGATCTGGTGGTGTCCAATCCCCCCTACTATCCCGTAGGCAGCGGACGTCTTCCCGCCGGCGACGCCCTGCGCCGTGCCCGCAGCGAGGATGGGTGCACGCTGGCCCAGGTTTGCGCCGCGGCGGCGTACCTTCTCCGCTGGGGCGGGAAATTCTGCCTGGTCCACAAGCCGGAGCGGCTGACGGACGTTTTTTGCGCCCTGCGGGAGGCGGGGCTGGAGCCCAAGGGACTGCGGAGTGTGTGCCCCCGGCCGGAGCGGCCCCCGTCCCTGGTGCTCATCGAGGCCGCCCGGGGCGGCCGTCCGGGGCTGGACTTCCGGGCACCGCTGATCTTGCAGACAGATTCCGGCGCCCCCACGGCGGAGGCGGACGCCATCTATTTCAGACAACAGGAGGACATGCCATGAGCGGCACCTTGTATTTGGTGGCCACCCCCATCGGCAACCTGGGGGACTTCTCCCCCCGGGCGGTGGAGACGCTGGAGCGGGTGGACTTTATCGCGGCGGAGGACACCCGGGTGTCCATCAAGCTGCTCAATCACTTTTCCATCAAAAAGCCCCTGGTCAGCTACCACGAGCACAACCACGTCACCGCCGGCCAGGCGGTTTTGCAGCGGCTTTTGAACGGGGAGAGCTGCGCCCTGGTGACGGACGCGGGCACCCCCGCCGTCTCGGACCCGGGGGAGGACCTGGTGCGGCTGTGCGCCGAAGCGGACGTGCCGGTGGTGTCCATCCCCGGCTGCTGCGCGGCGGTGAACGCCCTGGCGGTCAGCGGACTGCCCACGGGCCGCTTCACCTTCGAGGGCTTCCTCACCGTCAACAAGAAAAGCCGCCGGGCCCACCTGGACTCCCTGAAGGGCGAGACGCGCACCATGATCTTCCACGAGGCGCCCCACAAGCTCCTCACCACCCTGGAAGATCTCCGGGACACCTTCGGGGCCGACCGCTCCGTGGCTCTTTGCCGGGAGCTGACCAAGCTCCACGAGCAGGTGCTCCGGTGCACCCTGGGCCAGGCGGCGGACTACTACCGGGAAAACGCCCCCAAGGGGGAGTTCGTGCTGGTGGTGGCCGGCGCGCCGGAGCCGGAGGCGCCCCCCGTCACCCTGGACGAGGGCGTGGGGCAGGTGCTCTCGCTGGTGGCCCAGGGCCAGCGGCTCAAGGACGCGGCCCGGGAGGTGGCCGCCCACACGGGCCTTTCCAAAAACGAGCTCTACGCCGCGGCCATCGCCCGGCAGGAGCCGCAGTAAAAACAAAAAGGCGCTCCGGTCAGATCTGGCCGGAGCGCGAATTTTTGTCGTCTGTTGTTGTTTACAGTCCTTTGAGTTCCTTGAGACACTTGGGGCAGATGTTTTTTCCTTTGAACACCGTGATGTCCTTGGTGCCGTCACAGAAAATACAGCTGGGCTTATATTTTTTCAGAATGACGGACGACCCTTCCACATAGATTTCCAATGCGTCCTTCTCCGCAATGTCCAGGGTGCGGCGCATTTCGATCGGAAGGACGATGCGACCTAACTCGTCGACTTTTCTTACAATTCCGGTAGCTTTCACAGTCGTTCTCCTTTTCTTGCAGCTTCTCTCTCTCTTCCGTCCGTTAAGAATATCACACTCTGTCATATTATGTCAATTCATCTGATAAAATTTAAAAATTCATTCACAATTTTCTATATTTTGTATCGGGAGGGATTTTGTGACAATGACGTGGCTGTGGAGCGGCATGGTGGTGCTCTCCGTTCTCTTCGGCCTTGCCACCGGAAAAATCGACGCGGTGTCCGACGCGGCGCTGGACGGCGCGGCCTCCGCCGTGGAACTGAGTTTGACCATGGCCGGGGTGCTGTGCCTTTGGTCGGGGGTCATGGAGATCATGAACGTGTGCGGGGTGTCCGGGCGCCTGGCGGGGCTGTTCCGGCCACTTTTGCGGCGGCTGCTGCCCCGGGCCAGCCGGGACGATGAGACGCTCTCGGCGGTGTCGGCCAACGTGTCGGCCAACCTGTTGGGTCTTGGGAACGCGGCCACGCCCCTGGGCATCCAGGCGGCCCGGCGGATGGCGGCGGGGTGCGACGGGGTGGCCAGCGACGAGCTTTGTTTGCTGGTGGTGCTCAACACCGCCTCCATCCAGCTGCTGCCGGCCACCATCGCCTCCGTCCGGGCGGCGGCGGGGTGCGCCACCCCCTTTGACATCTTGCCGGCGGTGTGGCTTTCCTCGGCGGCGTCGGTGGCGGTGGGTCTGACGGCGGCGAAGCTCTTTTCCCGGGTGGGAAGGAGGCGGCCATGAACGTATCGTCCCTGGTGGTGCCGCTGCTGCTGGCGGGACTGGCTGCCTACGGCGCCGGCCGGCGGGTGGACGTGTACAGCGCCCTGACCCACGGGGCCGAGGAGGGGCTGACGGTGCTGCTGCGGATCGTGCCGTCCCTGGTGGGGCTGCTGACCGCCGTGAGCATGTTCCGCTCCTCCGGGGCCATGGAGTGGTTTTCCGATCTCTTCGCCCCGGTGCTGGCCCTTCTGGGCATCCCGGAGGAGACGGCGCCGCTGCTGCTGATCCGGCCCGTGTCCGGCAGCGGGGCGCTGGCGGTGGCCACGGACCTGCTGCAAACCTACGGCCCCGACAGCTACATCGGCCGGGTGGCGGCGGTGATGCTGGGCAGCACGGAGACCACGTTCTACACCATCGCCGTCTACTTCGGCGCCGCGGGCATCGTCCGCACCCGCCACGCGGTGCCCGCCGCATTGATGGCGGACCTGACGGGCTTCGCCGTCTCGGCCCTGGCGGTGCGGCTGCTGTTCGGCGCATAGGCAGAAAAAAACGAGGAGGTCTCCCTCCTCGTTTTTTCTGTTTCACTCCGTAAAGGGCGCCCGGACGGCGGCGGGGCCGTAGGTGTCGGCGTACTCCCCGTCCACCAGGAACTGCACCTCCTCCACCGACTCCAGGGAGCACAGCGACCGGGCCAGGGCCTCCAGGGCCAGCGGCACGCCGTCGGTGCTCTCCAGCTCTCCCAGCACGGCGGAGGACAAGTTCACGTAGCACACGGCCTGGTCCTGCCACACGGACCGGACGGCAAAGCCCTCCGGGCAGGGCGAGGCCAGTCCCTGGTCCGGGGCGCCGGACTCCACCGCCGCGGCCACGGCGGCGGCCTGGGTGTCCCCCTCGTAGAGCTCCAGGGTGGTCTGCCAGGCGGTCAATGTCCCGTCGGGCCCCAGCAGGTACACGTCGGCGTCCACGGTGCCCACCACGTCCTCGGCGGAGGAGAAGAGCACGTCCCCGGCGGTAAAGAGCTGGCTGGGCCGGTAGCCCAGCTCCCGGCCCCGGACGGTGACGCTGACGGAGGAGATGCCCGGCAGCTGGGTCAGCGTCAGCGTCACGGCGTAGTCCGCCAGGGTCAGCGCCACGCCGGAGAGGGACCCGTACCCGGCGGACATGTCCACCACGGCCCGCCGCCCCTCCACCTGCACCGACTCCACCTCGGTGCCGGCGGGGATGGCGGAGCGGAGCGTCTCGTCCGTGGGACCACGGAGCAGGGCCTCCATAAGGGCCAGGGCCGCCTCCTCCGGCTCCAGCTCGTCCACGCCCTCCAGCACCGTCTCCTCGGATCGCAGCGCGTCGCCGCCGGCGGCGGCGGTCAGGTCGGCCTCCCGGAAGTAGAGCAGGTAGGTGTCGCTGCGGCGGGCGGCGGTGACGGCCGCGTAGGTGCACCCGCCCAGCAGGCACGCCGCCGTCACCAGGGCGCAAAGGGCCATGGCTGTGCGTCTCACGCTTCCTCCTCCCCCTTCCAGGGCCAGCGGACGGTGAACACCGCACCGCCGCCGGGGCGGTTGGCGGCCCGGGCGGTGCCGCCCCGCTTGTTCACCATGTCGCTGACGATGCTCAGTCCCAGTCCCGTGCCGCCGGCGGCCCGGGAGCGGGCCTTGTCCACCCGGTAAAACCGCTCGAACACCCGGTCCAGGTCCTCGGCCGGGATGCCGGGTCCGTTGTCCGCCACGGACAGCACCACCCACGCCCCCTCCCGGCCCAGGCTCACCTGCACGGCGCCGCCGGTACCGGTGTACTTGACGCCGTTTTCCGTCAGGTTGTAGATGACCTGGTGGATCTCGTCGGGACTTGCCGACACGGTGCACGTTCCGGCGGCGCTCCAGGTCAGCTCCACCTGCTTTTCCTGTGCCACCAGGGTCATCATCCGCATGACCTGCTCCAGTACCGCCGTCACGTCCACCGTCACCGGCGGGGGCAATACGCTGTTGTCCAGCCGGGTCAGCCGCAGCAGATCCTCGGTGATGCGGCTGAGGCGCTCGGCCTCGGCGCCGATGTCGGAGACGAACTCCCGGGCGGTGGCCCGGTCGATGTCCTCCGTCTGCAAAATGGAGTCGGTGAGCAGCCGGATGGCGGCCAGGGGGGTCTTGAGCTCGTGGGAGGCGTCGGAGACGAACCGGCGCCGGGCGCTCTCCGTGGTCTGGAGCCGGTCAGTGAGGCTGTTGAACTCCTGGGCGATCTGGGCGATCTCGTCATGGCCCCGGATCTCGGCCCGGTGGCTGTAAGCCCCCTCCCGCACCTGGCGGATGGCGTCGAGCAGCTGGCCGATCTTCCTTGTCAATGCCCGGGAGAGGAGCACGCTCAGCCCCGCCACCACCACGGCGATGACGCCGGACAATCGCAGCAGGTTGCTCCGGAGGCCCTCCAGCAGCGACGCCTGCTCCGTGTCGTACTCGTAGGCGTACACGGCGCCGATGATCTGGTTCTGGTAGAGCACCGGCGAGGCGGCCCGGGACCGGAACGCCTCCTTTTCGTAGCGGCAGGTGAAGGCGTCGTTGCCCAGCAGGGCCTGGACGATCTCCGTGTAGAAGGCGTACTGCCCCACGGCGCTGTCGGTCTCCCGGGTGTCGTAGAGCACCTTCCCGGCCCCGTCGGTGACCAGGATGCGGCTCAGGCCCGTATCCTCCGCCACGGCCATGGTCTGGGCCACGTTCTCCTCGCTCAGATTGTCCAGCCCGGACAGCGACCCCACCAGCACGGACACGCTGGACTGGAGGGTGGAGGCCTTGGAGCGGAACACCAGGTCCTCGGACACCAGCAGCGGGTAGGTGTTGAGCAGCAGCAGCACCGCCGTGATGACCAGGATGTAGCTCAGGCCGAACTTGAATTGCAGGCTGCCCACCAGCCGCCGCTTACCCTTTGAAATAGTACCCCACTCCCCACTTGGTCATAATGTGATCCGGCTCCGCCGGGTTTTTCTCCAGCTTTTCCCGCAGCCGCCGGATGTGCACGTCCACGGTGCGGTAGTCCCCGGCGTAGGTGTAGCCCCACACCACGTTCATCAGGTTCTCCCGGCTGTACACCCGCCGGGGGTTGCGCATCAAAAGCTCGATGAGGTCGTACTCCTTGGCGGTCAGGTCCACGGTCTTGCCGTCCCGGATGGCCACCCGCTCCTCGGTGTTGAGGCTCAGATCCCCCACGGTGAGCACGGCCCCCCGGCTGCGCTGGACCCCGGCGGCCCGCCGCAGCAGGGCCCGGACCCGGGCCTTGAGCTCGAGAATGTTGAAGGGCTTGGTCAGGTAGTCGTCGGCGCCGCACTCAAAGCCCATGAGCTTGTCCGCGTCCTCGCTTTTGGCAGTGAGCATGATGATGGGCACGTTGGAAAACTCCCGGATGCGCATGCACGCCTCCAGTCCGTCCACTTCCGGCATCATCACGTCCAGGATCAAAAGGTCGAACTGCCCCGTCCGGGCCAGCTCCACGGCGGCGGCGCCGTCGTAGGCGCACTCCACCGTGTAGCCCTCGTTTTCCAGATTGAACTTCATGCCCTTGACCAGCAGCTTCTCGTCGTCGACAACCAGGATTTTCATTCCGCTTCCTTTCCTTCCACGCCGGGTCCGCCGGGAGAAATTTCCTCTCTCCGGCGCCGTTTCCCGGCTCCATACCTGTTGAACTTCCGGGTATTTTTTGCTATACTGAGGATATCCGACAAAACGCGCCGCACCGGCGGCCGTTTTTTTCCACACACGGTCAGTATAGCACAGTTTACAGGAGTTGAATATGAAAGGGACGCGTTTTTTCTCTGTTTTTTTGCTGCTCGCCCTGCTGGCGAATTTGCTGGTCCTCCCCGCCGCCGCGGCGGAGCTGCCGGAAGACCCGGACATCCAGGCCAAGGCGGCGCTGCTGGTGGACCAGAATACCGGCAACATCGTCTACGCGAAAAATGAGCACGACGAGCTCTACCCGGCCAGCCTCACCAAGATCATGACGGCGCTGCTGGTGCTGGAGGCGGTGGACAGCGGCAAGCTGTCGCTGGACCAGCAGCTCACCGCCTCGGACACCATCACGCAGCTGGACGCCGACGGCAGCTCCGCCGGCATCCAGGTAGGCGAGGTCATGACGGTGGAGCAGCTTTTATACTGCATGCTGGTGGTCTCGGCCAACGAGGCCTGCGTCATTTTGGCGGAGGCGGTCAGCGGCGACGTGGACACCTTCGTGGAGGCCATGAACGCCAAGGCCCAGGCCCTGGGCTGTGAGAACACCCACTTCGTAAACCCCACGGGCCTCCATGACCCCCAGCACTACACCTCCGCCTGGGACCTGTACCTCATCACGAAAGAGGCCATGACCCACGAGGACTTCATGCGCATCTGCGACACCGGGGACATCACCCTGCCGGCCACCAACCTCTCCCCGGCCCGGTCCCTCCACTCCACCAACTACCTCATCTCCGTCTGGCGCTCCCGGGGCTACTACAACACGGACGCCCACGGCATCAAGACCGGCTCCACCGACGCCGCCGGCCACTGCCTGGTCTCCTCCGCCACCCGGGGCAGCCTGAGCTTTGTCAGCGTCATGCTGGGGTGCGAGCAGCTGCAGCTGCCGGGCAACGAGATCCGCACCATGAGCTTCTACGAGACGAATCGCCTCTTCAACTGGGCCTTTGACAACTTCTCCTACCAGACGGTGCTTACCTCCGACGAGATCTTGAAGGAGGTGGCCGTGTCTCTTTCCAAGGTGGACCATGTGACCGTCCACCCGGCGGAGGATGTGGAGGTACTGCTGCCCAAGGGACTGAAGGCGGAGGACCTGGAGCGCAAGATCACCCTCACCTCCGACCCGGTGGAGGCGCCCATCTCCGCCGGCGACGTGCTGGGCACTGTGACCCTCTCCTATGACGGCACGGACTACGCTACCGTGGACCTGCTGGCCCTCAACGACGTGGAGGCCTCCCGCCTGCTGACCTTCTGGCACAACGTGAAGCTGTTCTTCAGCCAGACCGCCGTGAAGGTGGTGGGCATCGTGGTGCTCATCGCCGTGGTGGCGCTGCTCCTCTGGAAGCTGATCTTCGGCCGCCGGCGCTACCGCTACGGCCGCAGCGTCAGCAGCCACGGCCGCCGGGGCGGATACCGGGGCCGCCGGAGAAGATAAGAAAAAAAGACTGCCCGTCCGGGCAGTCTTTTTTTTGCTTACAGGTACCGCACCAGCTCGTCCATGGGCTTGCGGTCGGCGTGGAGCCGGGAGGGGTGGGCCCCCTCGGCGCCGTAGCCCAGAGGCAGCAGGGCGATGGGCACCAGGCCCGCCATCTCGGGGAAGGCGGCCAGGAGCTTCTCCGGCTCGAACATGCCCACGTAGGTGGTGCCAAGGCCCAGGTCCGCCGCCTGGAGCATCATCTGGGTGGCGGCGATGGCGGCGTCGATCTCGCCGTGGTTCTTGCCGTCGGTCTCCCGCTTCCAGGCCTCCTCCGGGTCGTAGGCCACCACCAGCATCACCGGGGGATGGAAGTGGGCGGCGGTGCAGCCGTCGGCCTTTTCCAGGGCCTCGGGGCTCTGGAGCACGAAGATGCGCTGGGGCTGGAGGTTGTGGGCCGTGGGGGCGTTGCGGCCCGCCTCCAGCACCGCCGCAAGCTTCTCCGGCTCCACGGGCCGGTCACTGAACTTGCGCAGGGAATACCGCGCCTGGGACAGTTGTGCAAAATCCATGGGATCGTCTCCTTTGCAGTTTTTCTTTCCCGGATTGTAGCACACTTGTCCCCGCGGCGCAATCCCCTCTTACCGGACGGTCTGGCTCTGCCAGCCGTTTTCCCGCAGCAGGGCGTCGCACACGGCCCGGCGCTGGGTGTCGTAGAACTCCAGGTACTTCAAAGAGTAGATGTCGCTGACGATGTAGCGGTCCCGGCCGGACTGGTAGATGGTCATGTAGTCGTTACCCACATCGTAGAGCACCCCCTCGAAGGACACGGTGGACTGGGTGCCCACCAGGAACGTGGCCACGATGTAGTTGCCCACGTTCCGGGCCAGCATGGCCCTGAGGGAGCCCTTGTAGGCCTCCTGGACGGTGGTGGGGGACTCCAGCACCTCCTGGGGGAGGTTATTCTTCATGTCCAGATGGGCCCCGCCGGTCATGACGTTGTCGGCGGCAGCCACCCCTGTCTCCACGGGCACGGTGACAAAGGGGGCCCGGGACGGCGGGGTCTGGGGGGTCACTTCGCCGGACCAGTCGGTCCGGGGCGCGCCGTAGGCGCCGTTGGAGGCGGCGGCAGCACTGGGATATTGGGTCATAGAGCACCTCTCAAGTCTTGTAATACGCGTCGGTTGGATTGTAGAAGCAGTGGTCGCCGATCCGGGTCTGCCAGTAGCCCACCTGGGACGGGAAGAAGGACCGGCATGTGGGGCCGAATGGGTTGTAGAACCACAGCGACTCCGCCACGTCCGGCAGCCGGTTTCCCGCGATGGCCCAGTCGGCGATGTCGTAGTGGATCTGCTCGGGCCGCATGTTGTAGATGTTCTGGGGGTTGTAGGCCCCGTTTTCCGTCTCGCTGGCACAGACGAACTGGTAGGGCTGGAAGATGATCTTGCGGATGCTGCCCTGGCCCACCCGGGCGTACTCGCCGCCCTTGGCGTTGACCCGGTTCATCACCACCCCCGCCACCGCCTTCATGCCGTTTTCCCCTTCCCCGCCCGCCTCGCACTGAATGAGCCGGGCCAGCAGCTCCCGGTCGGAATATGCCATGTACCTTACCTCACTTCCTCTGCTGACCCATTGTATGCAGCAGGGCCGCCGCGGGTGAACCGCGGCGGCCCTTTTGTCTCGTATTTACTTGGCGGGGGTACCGGCGGCGCGCTGCTCGGCGATGGCCTGGCGGAACATGTCCTCGGTGAGCTCGATGGACCGGTCCAGGGCGTAGAGCTTGGCGTGGTCGGCGTAGCGGTGCTCCATCTCCGCCCGGTGCTCCGGGTGCTCGATCCACCAGTCGATGCGCGCGGCCAGGGCGTCGCTGTCCCCGGCGGGGAACAGGCTCTGGTCCTCCAGGGCGAACTGGGGGGTGGCGGAGCGGGGGGAGTTTGCGATGACGGGCACCAGCCCGCAGGCGAAGGCCTCCATGCAGCTCATGGCCTCGATCTCCGCGTCGGAGGTGTGGACGTACAGGTCCGCCATGTGGAGGATCTCCAGCAGCCGCTCCGGCTCGTAAAACTCCATGACGATGGGGTTGGGGAGCTTTTTGGCAAGGCGGCGGTACTTGCCCTCCAGGGGCCCCTTGCCCGCCAGGATCACCTGGATACGGTCGGCGTAGCGGCTTTTGGCGCAGGCGTCGATGAGCACGTCCTGGCGCTTTTCCCCGGCGTAGCGGCCCACCATCAGCACGTTGAAAAACCCGTCCATCCACGGCTCCTTGTCCCGCTTTCCGTACTGGTACTGGGGGCTGATGCCGTTGGAGATCACGTGGAGCTTGGCGGTGTAGCCGTGGCGGCGGAGCTGGTCGGCAATCATGTTGCTGGGGCAGTGGATGTGGGTGAAGCGGTTGAAGAAGCTGTCCCGGAAGCGGTTGTAGACAAAGTCGTTGACCCGCTTGCTGTTGCCCATGTGCAGCGTGAAGGTGATGTTCTCCGGCTGGCAGTGGAACGCCGCCGTGTGGGGGATGCCCAGCTTTTCCACGTGCTTGAGGCCCGAGATGCCCAGGGGCGAGGGCATCATGAAGTGCACCACGTCCGCCCAGGCGGCGGCCTTTTCAAACACGTGCTTATTGGGGATGGCCAGGCGCATGCCCTGGCTGGTAATCAGGTGCTCCACGATGGGGAAAAAGCGCATCTGCCGCACAGCGTACTTGTAATCCGCCGGCTTTCCCGTGGCGATGACGCGCACCTCGTTGCCGTGCTCTCGCAGCGCCATGGCGAAGCGCCGGGCGCTGATGGTCGTGCCGTTGTTGGCATCGTCGAACTGGTCAATGACCAAAACGATCTTCATAACGTGTTGATTCTCCCTCGGCGCAAAATTTGTTTCCAGCCCTTTAATATACCACTTTTTCGGGTGCTTGTCCAGAATGGGGTGGAAAACCCAAGAAAAAAAAGCCATGCCGGAGCATGGCTTTTTTCCGCTCTTACTGTGCCTGCTGGGCCAGGATCTGCTCCAGGCCCCGGGCCAGCTGGTCCGGGCAGGACGTGGGCTTGCCGCCGCAGCGGATGCCCTTGATGCGGCTGATGGCCTCCTGAGCGGACATGCCGCGCACCAGGGCGCTGATGCCCTGGAGGTTGCCGCTGCAGCCCCCCACCACTTCCAGGTTCTCGATGATGCCCTGGTCGCTCAGCTCCACCCGCATTTCCCGGGAGCACACGCCCTGGGGACGGAACGAATACGTCATAGCCTTTTTTCTCCTCTTTTCTTGGTTTTGACCAACAGCATAGCATGACCGGGAAAAAAAGGCAAGTCCTCCCGTCCGCCTCTTGACAATATCGAATATCGGTATTATAGTGAAAGCAGAGAATAACGATATTCGATATTCAGGAGGGAGGCGCCCCATGGCCCGGGAGAAATTCCACACCCTGACGGAGCAGATGTTCTACATTCTGCTGTGCCTGACGCGGGAGCAGTGCGGCACGGACATCATGGCCGCCGTGTCGGCCCTCACCGGCGGGCGGGTGAGCGTGGGCCCCGGCACGCTCTACAATCTGCTGGAGCAGTTCCAGACCGCGGGCATGATCGAAGAGACGAAGGTGGAGGGCCGCCGCCGCAGCTACCGCATCACGGCGGCGGGGCGGCAAGCCCTCAGCGAAGAGTACCGGCGTCTTCTGACGCTGGCGGAGGACTACCGGCGGGTGGTGCCGGAGGAAGGAGCCCCGACATGAAGCAAAAACGGATGTACCGGCCGGCCTTCTATTCCTTCTACGACGGAGCGGGCATCGCCGCCCACCTGGAGCGCATGGCGGCCCGGGGCTGGAGGATCGACTCCCTCTCCGGCGTGCTGTGGCGCTACCGGGCCGCGGCGCCGGCCGCCCTTCATTTCGCCGTCACCTACTTCCCCAAGGCGTCGACCTTTGACCCGGGCCCCACGGAGGGACAGCAGGTGTTCGCCGACTACTGCGCCCAGGCCGGGTGGGAGCCGGCTGCCCGGTGGGGCCAGATGCAGATTTTCTGTACGGACCGGCCCGACCCCGTCCCCCTGGAGACGGACCCGGTGACCCAGGTGGAGAACATCCGCTCGGCCATGGTCCGCAATTTCCTGCCGGGCATGCTGGCCATGCTGGCCCTGGCCATATTCCAGCTGGTGTTCCTCCTCTGGCGGCTGTACACCGGCCCTCTGGACGTGCTCGCCTCCCCCATGACGCTGCTCTCGTCGGCCATCTGGCTGCCCATCGCCCTCATGGCGCTATTGGAGCTTCTCTCCTACGCCCGGTGGCTGCCCCGGGCCCGGCGGGCGGCCCAAGAAGGGCGCATGCTCCACCTCCGCACCTGGCGCTATGCCAGCTTCGCCTTTGTCACCGTCCTGCTGGCGGTGGAGCTTTTGTTCCTGCTGACCTCCTCCCGGCGGGAGCTGGTGTACTTCCTCTTCGGCGCGGTGCTGGTGGTGGGGGTGTGCATGCTCACCGCTGCCGCCACCCGTGCCCTCCGGGGCCTGGGGGCCTCCCGGCAGGTGAACCGGGCCGTGTCCATCGGCATCTGCGTGGCCGTCACCCTGGCGGGATTGTCGGCGCTGGCGGCGGGGGTCATCACCCTGAGCCGCCGGGGACTTTTGAACCAGTCCCCCCCGGTGGACACCTACACCGTCTCCGGCATCACCTGGCAGGTCTACGCCGACCCCATCCCGCTGCGGGTGGAAAGCCTCACCGGCGAGCCGGAGGACGGCCGCTACTCCACGGAGGCCCGGGTTCAGTCCTCCCCCCTGCTGACCCAGGCGGACTACAGCCAGGACCGGCGGCTGGACTGCGGCGAGGACCTGCCGGACCTCGATTACACGGTGGTGGACGTGAAGGTGCCCCTGTTGTACGGCCTTTGCCGGGACTACCTGCTGGAGCAGTACGCCCGCCGCTCCCCGGAGGTGCCGGAGGAGTACCGGGACCACGCGGTGCGCCAGGACTGGGCCCCGGCGGGGACGGACGCCCTCTACCGGCACTATACCGGCGACGAGCCACGGAACCGATACGTCTTTTGCTGGGAGGGGCGTCTGGCGGAGGTGCGCTTTTCCGGCATGGAGCCCACCCGGGCCCAGCTGGAGCAGGCGGCAGCAGCCCTGTCCCCGGCGGCGCTGGAGCTGCCGTAAGGCGGCGGCGCCCGGCCCGGCACAGCCCCGGCGGCAGTTACGCCCGGCGGCAGTTGACGCCCGGCCCCAGCCGCTCCCCGGCGGCGCATCCCCGCCCCGGGGCATCTCCCGCGCCCCGTCCCGAAGCGCAAAAAAAAGAGAGGCAATGCCTCTCTTTTTTCTTATGTCCTCACGCCCGCAGCAGCGACGCATTTTTCCGCTGGAGCACCAGCCGGTCGGCGATCATGGCGATGAACTCGGAGTTGGTGGGCTTGCCCTTGGAGTTGGAGACGGTGTAGCCGAAGTACTTTTGCAGCGTCTCCAGGTCGCCCCGGTCCCAGGCCACCTCGATGGCGTGGCGGATGGCCCGCTCCACCCGGGAGGCGGTGGTGCCGAACCGCTTGGCCACCTCGGGATAGAGCACCTTGGTGACGGCGTTGATGACGTCCATGTCCTCCACGGCGATCATGATGGCCTCCCGCAGATACTGGTAGCCCTTGATGTGGGCGGGCACGCCGATCTCGTGGATGACGGCGGTGACCAGCGTCTTGAGCTCCGGCGCCTGGGTCTGGGGCTCCGCCGGGGCCGCCGGGGCGCACACCACGCTCATCCGCTCCAGAAGGGACTCCGTCTCGCAGGGCTTGGAGAAGAAGTACGACGCTCCCAGGCTCACCGCCTCGCCCACCGCCTGCTCCGTGCACAACGCGGACAAGACGATGACCTTGGGCGCTCCCTCCTCCTGGAGATGCAGCCGCTTCATGACGCCGAAGCCGTCCATCCCCGGCAGCACCAGGTCCATCAAAACAAGGTCGGGATGGAGTCCCTCACAAAGGCGCAGCGCCTCGGCGCCGTCCCCGGTGTCCCCCGCCACGGTGAATCCCTCCGTCCCGTCGATCACACTCCGCAGCATGCCGCGGAACTCTTCATTGGCATCTGCCAGCAATACAGTTCTCCTGCTGTCCATGTTTTCCCTTATCCTTTTCCACAGTTTTTCACACCGGAGGCCGCCAAGTCCCCGCTGCGACGGATTCATGAAGCTTCAAATCACGTTTTCTATAAATTACCATAAACGGACAGGATTTGCAACGGGAAACTGTAAATAAATTCCAAGAATCATTCGACGCTTTTCCCATTGCTTCCGCCGCGGCCGAAAAAATTCCTCTTTTTTCAACGGCCAAATTGTGGTATTCTGGGGAAAAGAGGTGAAAAAATTGGAACTTTTGCAGCAGCTTTTGTCCTTCCGCCCCTGGAACGAGCAGGAGGCGCGGGACCGGGACGAGATGGTCCGGCGCATCCGCAGCGGAGAGGCCCTCTACACCCGGGATAACCCCGCCGCCCACTTCACGGCCTCGGCCTGGGTGGTGAGCCCGGACCGGCGTCAGGTGCTCCTGGCTTTCCACAATCTCTACCGCTCCTGGGCCTGGCTGGGGGGCCACGCCGACGGGGAGCGGAACCTTCTGGCCGTTGCCATGCGGGAAGTACGGGAGGAGAGCGGCCTTGCGTCCGTATCGCCGGTGACGCCGGAACTCTACTCCCTGGAGATCCTGACGGTGGACGGCCACGAAAAGCGCGGCCGCTACGTCTCGTCCCACCTGCACCTGAACGTGACGTACCTGCTGGAGGCGGACCCGTCCCAGTCCATCCGCCCCAAGGCCGACGAGAACAGCTCCGTGGGATGGTTCACGCCGGAGGGGGCGGTGGAGGCCTCGTCGGAGCCCTGGTTCCGGGCGCGGATCTACGCCAAGCTCAACGAAAAGCTCGCCCGCTTCCCGCCCCGGTGAGGGCTGTATAGGCCATCAGACTCTGATTCTGCGGATGGTTTCCTCCGAAATCCATCGCAGAATTATTTCGCTGACAAACGCCCCTGCCAAAAATACCAGCAGCTGCATCGGTACAGGAATTGGCAAACTGCTTATGTAAAGCGGGCCTACTAAAAACATATAGTGCGTCATGTATAGATAGAGAGAATTTTTGTCCAGCCAGACCATCCCCCGGCTCTCCGCACACATCTTTATAACGCCCGGTGCACACCGGGCCGCAAATTGAATGGTTCCAAAAATCCAGAGTGCCAGTACCATATGGGTAAATGGTACAACCAAGTCATTGTATAAAACTGTGCCATCGACCCAGCTCCTGCATAAAAGTCTGACTGCCATAGCACAAATCATAGCGGCTGTCATGAGCCCATATTGTTTCCTTCCCAGTCTTTGCGCACAGTCCCCCAGCGCATATCCAAGAAAAAACGTAATAAAGTAGTTCAGCTGTACCCTGAGCGTATATGCAAGGAATATATCTGCCAGGAAAAGCATAGCAAATATAAACGGTGCATGCACCTTCCGGTCTCCGGTCCCTCTCTTTTCCAGCTTTTTGACCGGTATCAGCAAAAAATAGCAGATCATGATGGCAGTCAGGAACCACAGCTGTCCCAATCCGTTCATTTGGTAGGGCTTCCATCCGGAAACGATAAATTCCATGCCCTGAAGATCAAGCAAATACGTAGGGATAGACCATAGCACCTGCGGTCTGCCATTCAAAATGTTGAAAATCAGCAAAAACGCAGCCAGGTAATACATGGGAATGCATAACCTGATCCATCGCTTTTTTATGAATCCGACACCATCCACTATTGTTTTTTTCGCGTACAGCATCCCCGAGATTAGCAAAAAAACATAGACCCCAACATTGAGGATCATGGTAAGCGCCGGAATTGCAAGCCAACTTGATACATGACACCCAATGATCATCCACATTGCAATTACACGGACAACCGTAATGACAGGATTTCGCTCTCCCCTGGGAACTACACAAGAGTCTGAAATCAATTTGCTATTTTCCACACACAATTTCCCCCAGCAATCTCAGTTTTTAATCGTTGAAAGGATGAATCGCTTCTCTTTTTTTACGGCCATCTCGCCCGCTTCCCGCCCCGGTGAGGGCTAGCCGGCGCGCTTTTTCCCGAAGGGGATGAACAGCAGCGGCGCAAAGCAGGCGGCGATGGCGGAAAATGCAAGGTGATCGGTCAGCCGCAACAGCCAGGAGGAAACCGTCCCCGTCCAGTTGAAAAACATGGCCAGCTGCATGCTGAGGGGAAGGGGAAAGGACGGGACCGCCAGCTGCAAAACCACCACAATGAGGTAGCAGGCGGAAATGATTCCCGCAGAGACGGCGATCTCCGCCCGGGTCATGGAGCGGAAGGCCCACAGTCCCCCCAGGGCCAGCACGATCAAAAACAGCGCCCCGTCAAAGATCGCGGCGCGGACCGGGTCGGCGGACACGTTGGTGACCCCGTCGGCCCCCACAGTCCGAACCACGAAGAAGGCGCCGCCCAGGTATGCGGTCGCATAAAAGCTCAGGTAACTGGAAATGAGACAAAAAACCGGGACTCTCCAAAGGGTGCGCGGACGAATGTGCATCGTGATCCCTCCTTATTTTGTTCTCTTCTTTTATTACAGCATACGTACAACGGAGACGGCAGGAGCATTTTGTTCCTGCCGTTGGCTGTTTTGGCCTCTTTTCCCATGGGTTCTGGGAAACTCCCACACGCCCGGTCCTCCATCTCCCCGGATTGATGTCAGTCCGAGTCCTCCCCGAAGAAATCCACCCGGACCAGATAGACGAAGGCCCCCGGGTCCCGGACGGCCCGGGCCCTGCCCTTCCACCAGACGGTGGTCTCGTCGGCGGCCACTGTCACCGTCTCTCCGCTGCGGAGGGTGTATGTAATCTCCACGGCGCCGTCCCGGTCGCCCTGGGGCGTCTCCAGCAGGGAGTACTTCAAAAATCCGGTCAGCTCCACGGCAAGGTCGATGGTCTCCGGGTCGGTGTACGCCCGGACGCCGTCCGTGACGCCGGGACAGGAGACGGTGACCTTGCTGACGTCCCCGGCGCTGGGCACGCCCAAAAGCCACATGCCGTCCTTGACGATGGAAATGAAGGCAACCAATATGGCAAGACGGACCAAGTCCAGCCCCCAGGCTTTTATTCTGGACTTCCAGCTGCGCTTCATCCGCGTCCCTCCTTCCATCCTTTGCCTTCATCCTATCACACCCTCCCACCCCTGTCACGGACTTTTTCAAAGAGATGTAAGGGCAGCCCGCAGGCTGCCCTTTTTGCGTTTATTCGGCTGCTTTGAGCATAGTTTCGAGGAAAATTCCATATCCTTTGGTTGGATCACTGAGCAGCACGTGGGTCACGGCGCCCACAAATTTCCCGTTTTGCACAATGGGGCTGCCGCTCATGCCCTGGACGATGCCGCCGGTGGCGGCGATCAATTCCGGGTCGGTGACGGAGAGCACCATGTCCCGGCCGTCGCTGCCGCCCACCGACAAAATCTCAATGTCGTAGGTGCGGATCTCGTCGCCTTCCACATTGGAGAGGATCTGCGCCGGACCGGGGGCCACCTCCTCGGCGGAGGCCACCTCCAGGGGCTGCCCCACGTCCCAGGCGTCGGGGGCGTCGCCGGTCAGTTCTCCGAACACGCCGCACTCCGTGTTTGCGTACAGCGTGCCAAGGTCGCCGGTCAGGTCAAAGTCGCCCCGCAGCTCGCCGGCACTGCCCGCCTCTCCCTTTTTCACCGCCTTCACCGTGGAGGGCAGGATGGAACCGGAGGAGAAGGGCATCAGCAGCGCGGTGTCCACGTCGGCGATGCCGTGGCCCAGGGCGCCGAAGGCCCCGGTGGCGGGATCATAATAGGTGACGGTGCCGATGCCGGCCATGGAGTCCCGGATCCAGGCGCCGATGGAGTAGGTGCCCGCCTCGTTTTTCTCCGGGGACACGCTCAGCGCCATCTGCCGCCCGTTCCGGCTGATCTGCAGGTCGGTGGCCTCGCCGCCGCCGTCTTGCAGCAGCGCCTGGAACTGCTCCGTGGACCGGACGGAGGTACCGCCGCACTTGACGATCACGTCGCCGGTCTGCAAGCCGCACGCCCGGGCGGGCGTGGGGTCGTCGGGAAGGCGGACCACCAGGACGCCCCGGGCAAAGAGCTTGATGCCGACGGTATGGCCCACGGGCACCAGGGTCTTGGGAAGCGCGCCGGCGTCACTTGCTTCCACGGCGCCGGCAGGGATGGAGGCGGTCAGCATCAGGGCCAGGAGCAGCGCCGCTCCGCCCCGCAGCAGCCGCCTTGCCGTTTGCGATGGTTCATGCAAAAAAAATCACCCCTTCCAAAAAGCCGCCGGCAGTCCTGTGACGGTGCCGGCGAGCATAGTTTATCCGGTGCGGAGCGACCGCGGCCATGCAAAAAGCGGCAGCGCCGCCATGGTTGGGATGCCCAAACGGCGGCGCTGCGGGCAGAAAAAAGCGCCCCGCAGGAAAAACCTGCGGGGCGCGGCGGATTTTGTCAATCCCGTTTGTTGAAAATTTTCAAAATGTCGCCGAACATATCGTCGTCGTCCTCCTCGGGCTTGGGCACGTCGGCCTCCTCCAGAGGCACGGGGGCCGGGGCGGTGCCGGCATGGGCGGCGCTCTGTCCGGCCTGGGCGGCCGGGGCGGCCTGGCCGTTGGTCTGGACGTTCTGGACCTTGGGCAGCTCCTGCTGGGCAGGGGCCTTGTCGAAGCCGGTGGCGATGACGGTGACCCGGATCTCGTCGTCCAGCGTCTCGTCGAAGGTGGCGCCGAAGATGGTGAGGGCGTCGGGGTGGACGGCCTCCTGCACCAGGGAGGCGGCCTGCTCCACCTCCTCCAGACCGATGTCCATGGAGCCGGTGATGTTGATGAGCACGCCCTTGGCGCCGGCGATGGAGGTCTCCAGCAGCGGGCTGGAGATAGCCATGCGGGCGGCCTCCTCGGCCTTGCCCTTGCCGGCGGCCCGGCCCACGCCCATGTGGGCCATGCCGGCGTTTTTCATGACGGCGGTCACGTCGGCGAAGTCCAGGTTGATAAAGCCGGTGTCCCGGATCAGGTCGGAGATGGACTGCACCGCCTGGCGCAGCACATCGTCGGCGATCTCGAAGGCGTTGGCGAAGGTGATCTTCTGGTCGGTGGCGTGCTTGAGCCGGTCGTTGGGGATGATGACCAGGGAGTCCACCCGGTCCTTGAGCTCGGCAATGCCCGCCTCGGCGGCCCGCATGCGGCGGGGTCCCTCGAAGCCGAAGGGCTTGGTGACCACGGCCACGGTGAGGATGTCCATCTCCTTGGCGATCTCCGCCACGATGGGCGCGCCGCCGGTGCCGGTGCCGCCGCCCATGCCGGCGGTGATGAACACCATGTCGGTGTCCTCCAGGGCCTTGGCGATCTGCTGACGGCTCTCCTCGGCGGACTTGCGGCCCACCTCCGGGTCGGAGCCGGCGCCCTGGCCGTGGGTGAGCTTCTCGCCGATCTGGATTTTGTAGGTGGCGCTGGAAACGTTCAGCGCCTGCTTGTCGGTGTTCACCGCCACAAAATCCACGCCCTTGGTGCCGGAGCGGACCATGCGGTTGACCACATTGTTTCCGCCGCCGCCCACGCCGATCACTTTAATATTGACAACGGTATCGGGACCGGTCTCCAATCCAAACGCCATAGTGGTGTGCCTCCTACTATCATTTGTGCAAAAGGGCGTCCGCGCCCTTCAATTTCTTCAAGATGCTGTGGTTGCCGGAATTCCGGATTTAGTTTATTGTATGACACTTTGCCGCCGCGGTCAAGTAGCCCTCTGCCTTTTCCGGGAGTTTTTTCACGGCGGACAAAGGCGCCTCGCCGCCGTGCGACGGCCTTCGTCAGTTTTCGATGAAATGCACCTCGCCGTTGTCCCAGGTCATCTGGATGGTGCCGGTCTGGTTGGTCTCCAGCTGGTCCACCACCTGCACCAGGGCCCGCAGCTTGCGGGGGTAGTCGGCGCTGTAGGGCAGCTCCACGGAAAAGCGCCCGGCGTAGCCCATGACCATGACGCTCAGGTCGCTCAGGTCGATGCTGTCCACCTGGTCCATGAGGCCCGCGTCCTCCAGGGCCCCCAGAAGGTCCAGCAGGCTCTGCTGCTGGGTGGCGTACTCCGTGGCCAGGGCCAGGCTGGTACCCACGGAGGGGGCCAGCAGCTGGCAGCCGGTAAGCGCGGCGTAGCCGGAGGCCTCGTCGGCACTCAGCTGCTCGACGATGCGGCCGCTGGGGCTCACCAGCCAGGCGTAGCCGTCCTGGACGGCCGCCACCGGCGTGCCGCACTCCTTGATGTCGATGAGCAGCGTGTCTGGCAGCTTGCGGCTGATGCGGATCTCGTCCACGTAGGGCAGCGCCGTGCGGATGGCGGCGGCCACGTCGTACTTGTTGAGCAGGAACAAATTGTCCCCCGCCGTCACGCCGGAGGCCTCCGTCACCTGGTCCTGGGTGTAGCGCTGGGTACCGGTGACGACAATGGTGTTCACCCGGAAAAACAGCGTCAGCGCCGCCACCAGGCACCCGCAGATCACCAACATGGACAGCACCTTGTAGAGGAAGCCAAAGCTTCCCCTGTGCCTTCGGTTGGAATGTCTGCGTCGTGCCATGGTATCATGCTCCCGTCGTCAGTTTGTCGCCCGCTTTGCCCGAGCCCCCAGGGCCGTCAGGTCCCGGACGATGTCCTCGTAGCCCCGGTCGATGTGCTCCGTCTCGTCCACCCGGGTCCGGCCCCGGGCTCCCAGGGCCGCCACGCACAGGGCCGCCCCGCCCCGCAGGTCCGTGCACCGGACGGCGGCGCCGCTGAGCCGCTCCACCCCGGTGACCACCGCCGTCCGGCCGGACACCCGGATGCAGGCCCCCATGCGCACCAGCTCGTCGACATGGCGGTAGCGGTTTTCGAAGATGTTCTCCTCGAAGACGGTGGTGCCCCGGCCCCGGCACACCGCCGCCATGAGCACCGCCTGGGCGTCGGTGGGAAAGCCGGGATAGGGGGCCGTGCGCACGTGCCCGGCGGACCCGGGACGGCCGGGGCAGCGGCAGGCGATGCCCGCGGCGTCGGATGTAATGGCGCAGCCCGCCCGGCGCAGCGCGGCGGTGACGGTGGCCAGGTGTCTCTCCCGGGCCCGCCGCAAAAATATGTCGCCGCCGGCGGCGGCCGCCGCGCAAAGGTACGTGGCCGCCACGATCCGGTCGCTCATGCACCCGTAGCGGCAGCCGTGGAGCTTCCTGCCGCCCCGGACGGTGACGGCGGAGGAACCGGCCCCCGCCACGTCGGCGCCGCAGGCGTTGAGGAAGTCCTGCAAGTCCACGATCTCCGGCTCCCGGGCGGCGTTGGCGATGACCGTCACGCCCTCGGCGCCGCAGGCGGCCAGCATCAGATTCTCCGTGGCCCCCACGGACGGCAGCGCCAGCACGATCTCCCGGCCCGTCAGCCGGGGGGCTTCGCACCGGAGCATGCCCCCCTCCTCCCGGATGACCGCCCCCAGATCCCGGAGGCCGGAAAGATGTAAGTCGATGGGACGGGGGCCCAGCTCGCAGCCGCCGGGGTAGCTCATGTCCGCCCGGCCGCACCGGGCCAGCACGGCCCCCAGGAAGATGGCCGACGAGCGCATCCGGCGCATGAGGGCGTCGGAGATGGCGCAGCCGGACATGGAGGCGGTGTCCACGCTCAGGGTGTCCCCCTCCCACCGGGCCCGGCAGCCCAGAGACTCCAGGATCTCCACGGAGGCGTCCACGTCCCTGAGGTGGGGACAGCCCTCCAGGGCCACCTGGTCCCCGGTGAGGATGGTGGCCGCCAGGATGGGCAGCACGCTGTTCTTCGCCCCCTGGACACTCACCTCGCCCTCCAGGCGGACGCCGCCGTCTATGATGATTTCACCCATGGTTCTCCCTCCGCTTCAAAAAATGGCTCATCAGTCCATCCTATGGAGGGAGCAGGGCGCCGGTTACCGGCAGATGCCCAAAATCGTCTGGTAAATGCGCTCGGTGGCGTCGGGCAGGCCCAGCGAGGCCATGGCCGACTCCATGCGCTCACGGGCCGCGTCGTCGTGGAGGATGGAGCAGGCGGTGCGGAAGAGGGTGGGCCCGTCGGCGTCCTTTTCCAGCACCACCGCCGCGCCGCCGGCCTTCTCCAGCACCCGGGCGTTTTTCTCCTGGTGGTTGTTGGTCACGTAGGGGGAGGGCACGATCACCGCCGCCACGCCCAGGGCCGTCAGCTCGCTGATGGTGGACGCGCCGGCCCGGCAGAGCACCAGGTCCGCCGCCCGCATGACCGTGGCCATGTCGTAGATGTACTCCCGCACCTGCAGGGCCGGGTGCTCATCCAAGTTCACGCCCTTTTCCTTCAAAAGGGAGAGCACCTGGCCGTAGCCGCTTTTTCCCGCGCCGTGGATGTGGTGGAAGGGCTCTTTGGCCGCCTCCAGGGCCAGGAAGTCCGCCATGCACCGGTTCATGCCGGCGGCGCCCAGGGACCCCCAGAAGGAGACGATGAGGGGCCGTCCGTCGTCCACGCCCAACGCGGCCTTGGCCTCCTGCCGGGTCATGGAGAAAAAGTCCCCCCGCACCGGCGTGCCGGTGACGATCACCTTGTCCGGGTGGCGGTAGTGCTCCCGGCAGGCCTCGAAGCCCACCATGATCCGGTCGGCGTAGGGCTCCAGCAGCTCCGTGGTGAGGCCCGGCACCATGTTGGACTCGTGGACGGCGGTGGGGATGCCCGCCTTGGCGGCGGCCTTCACCATAGGGAAGCTGGCGTAGCCCCCCGTGCCCACCACCACGTCCGGCCGGAAGGCGCGCAAAATGGCCCGGGCCTCCGCCGGGGAGCGGACCAGGTTATAGAGGGAGACGAGGTTGTGGCGGATCTCCGCAGGCTTTAAAGAGCGGTGGAAGCTGGAGATGTGGACGGTTTTAAAGTCGTAGCCCGCCTGGGGGATCAGGTCCTTCTCCAGCCCCCGGTCGGCGCCCACGAACAAAAATTGAGTCCGCGGGTTCTTTTTTGCCATCAGCTGGGCCAGGGCAATGGCGGGGTTCACGTGGCCGGCGGTGCCGCCGCAGGTGAAGAGCACCCGCTCCAGGGGTTTGGTCATAGGAAAACTACCTCGATTCTTGGGCCTATCCGGCCTTGGTGGGCTTCATCTGCCGTGACACCGACAGCACCACGCCCATCTCCGCCAGCTGGATGGAAAGGGCGGTGCCGCCGTAGCTGAAAAAGGGCAGCGAGATGCCGGTGGTGGGCAGCAGGCCCGTCACCACGCCGATGTTCAAAAAGGTCTGCAATCCGATGAGAGTCACGATGCCCACCACCAGGAGGCTGCCGAAGCGGTCCCGGGCGTGGAGGGCGATCCAGTACCCCCGCAGGATGAGGGCGGCGAAGAGCAGCATGATGATGCCCGCGCCGATGAGTCCCAGCTCCTCGCAGACGATGGCGAAGATGAAGTCGTTGTGCTCCTCGGGCAAAAAGAGGAACTTCTGGCGGCTGCGGCCCAATCCCACGCCCAAAAGGCCCCCGGAGCCGATGGAGATCAGGCTCTGGGAGAGCTGGTAGCCCTTGCCCTGGGCGTCGGCCCAGGGGTTGTGCCACATCTCGATGCGGGAGGTGTTGTAGCCGATGACGAACAGCACCACGTACATCAGCGCCCCGGCGGCGCCCAGTGCGCCGCCCACCCAGGCCCAGTTGATGCCGCCCACCAGCATGAGCACGGCGCCGGCGCCCAGAATGAGGATGGCGCCGGAGAGGTGGGGCTCCAGGCCCACCAGGGCGGCCAGCACCACCAGGATGATGGCGTAGGGCACGATGCCGTGGCGGAAGGTGCGCATCAGGTCCTTCTTTTTGGAGATGCTGTCGGAAAAGTAGAGCACCACCGCCGCCTTGGCCACCTCCGAGGGCTGGAACTGGAGCGAGGTGCCGGGGATGCCCAGCCAGCGGGTGGCGTTGTTGCGGGTAATGGCGATGGGGTTGTGGGGGATGAGCACCAGCACCAGCAAAATGACCGACAAAAAGAGCAGCGGCTGGGCCAGGGCCCGGAAGCGCTGGTAGTTGGTCCTGCCCACGATCAGCATGGCGGCCACGCCCATGATGGCGAACACGCCCTGGCGGGTGAAGTAGAACAGGGGGTTTTCCCCGTCGGTTTCGTAGTAGGCGGAGGGAAAGCTGGCGGAGAGCAGCATAATGAGGCCGATGGCCGTCAGCAGCATCACCAGCACGAAAAAGGGCAGGTCGATGGGGCCCCGGGCCAGCTCCCGGCTCTCCTGTTCCTTCTCCCGCTGCCGGGCCTTGCGCTGCTGCAGCCGCAGCGCCTCCTCCCGGGACAGGGGACGCCGTCTTCTCTCAGGCGCCATGGTGGACCTCCCTCCTCGCGCGCGCGTCCGGGTCGTCATGTTACCAGCGGCCCCGGACGGCAAAATAGGCCAGCAGGCAGCACACCAATGTGATGGCGGAGAACACCGTCACCAGCTTCGCCTCGCTCCAGCCGGACAGCTCCAGGTGGTGGTGCAGCGGCGCCATTTTGAAAAAGCGCTTGCCGTGAGTGGCCTTGAAGTAGGTCACCTGGATGATGTCGGAGAGGGTCTCGGCGATGTAGATGATGCCCACGGGAATCAAAATGAGCGGCATATCCAGCGCAAAGCCCATGGCCGCCACGGCGCCGCCCAGAAAGAGGCTGCCGGTGTCGCCCATGAAGGTCTTGGCGGGATGGTGGTTGTAGACGAAAAAGGCGGCCAGGCCCCCGGCCAGAGCCGCGGGGAACAGCGCCAGGTCCAGCACGCCCCAGGTCAGGGACGTGACGGTGAAGAACACCATCACCACGAACGTGACGCTGCACGCCAGGCCGTCGATGCCGTCGGTGAGGTTGACGGCGTTGACGCAGCCGACGATGACGAAGGCGGCGAACACCAGGTAGACGATCCAGTTGACCTCCACCGTGGCGGAGACGAAGGGGATGAAGAGCCGGTTGGTCAGCAGCCCCTCATAGCGCATGAGGCACAGGAACACCACCGCCGCCAGCAGCTGCAAAAGGAACTTCTGCCGGGCGGTGAGGCCCTCGTTCTGGTGCTGGCGCACCTTGCGGTAGTCGTCCACGAAGCCGATCAGGCCGAACACCAGGGCAAAGAGGTAGACGTAGAGATGGGTGAACTCCCCGGCGAGCATCATGCTCCAGCCCATGGCGAACACGGCAACGCCCGCCCCCAGGATGAACATGATGCCGCCCATGGTGGGCGTGCCCGCCTTGCCGGCGTGCCAGGTGGGGCCGTCGGCGCGGATCTCCTGCCCCGCCTTGAGCTTATGCAGCTCCGGTATCAGAAATTTGCCGATGACCAGCGTCAGCACGAAGCTGATGGCCACCACGGCCAGCACTTGTGTCGTCATGGTGATTCTCCCTTTCCTTTGCCGGCCACACCGCCGGCTCCTTCATTTCTTTTGCGCTTTGCCGTCTCTCCCGGCGTTATTTCCCAGCCAGGTAATCGGCCACGATCTCCCGCTCATCCATGTGATACTTCACATGATTGATGCCCCACAAAGCGAGATGCTTTGCGGGGACCCCGCATTGGACTCAAACCGGCCGAAGTGAATCCGGCCGGTTTCAAGGGTTTGCCTGAGGCAAACCGCTTGACGCCGGACTCCCGGCGTTATTTCCCGGCCAGGTAATCCGCCACGATCTCCCGCTCATCCATGTGGTACTTGACGTGGTTAATCTCCTGGTACGTCTCGTGGCCCTTGCCGCAAAGGACGATCACGTCGTCGGGCTCGGCGTGGTCCATGGCGTAGTGGATGGCCTCCACCCGGTCCTCCACCACCACGAAGGGCGCGCCGGTCTCCTGTACGCCCGGCAGGATGTCGGCGATGATGTCGGCGGGCTTTTCCGTGCGGGGGTTGTCGGTGGTGACCACCACGAAGTCGGCGATGTCGCCGGCGATCCGGCCCATCTTGGGCCGCTTGGTCTTATCCCGGTCGCCGCCGCAGCCGAACAGGGCCACCGTGCGGCCCTTGGCGAAGTCCTTCACGGACCGCAGCACGTTTTCCAGTCCGTCGGGGCTGTGGGCATAGTCGATGAGGATGGTGTAGTTCTTGCCGGGGGTGGGCACCACCTCCACCCGCCCCTTCACGTGGGGCACGGCGGCCAGAACGGCGGCGCTTTCGGCCAGGGGGATGCCCAGCGCCAGGGCGGCCCCCAGCACATCCAGCGTATTATATACCATAAAACGGCCGGGAATGCCAACCCTTACGGGAACTTTTTCCCCTTTGTACACGGCGGTGAAGGCAATGTGGTCGGACTCGAGACAGATGTCCTCCGCCCGCAGATCCGCCGCCGCCTCCTCCGCGTAAGAGAGCTTGCGGCAGGTGGCGTGGGCCATGAGCCGGGGGGCCCAGGGATCGTCGGCGTTGTAGACGCCGCTGTCGCACCGGGTGAAGAGCATGGCCTTGGTGTCGCAGTAGTTTTCCATGGTCTTGTGGAAATCCAGGTGGTCCTGGGTCAGGTTGGTGAACACGCCCACGGCGTAGTGGACGCCGTAGACCCGGTCCAGCGCCAGGGCGTGGGAGGACACCTCCATGACCACGTGGGTGCACCCGGCATCCCGCATCCGGGCGAACAGGCCCTGGAGCTCGAAGGACTCCGGCGTGGTGCGCTCGGTGGGCACCACCTCGCTGCCGATCATGTTCTGGTTGGTGCCGATGAGGCCCACCTTGGCCCCCGCCGCCTGCTCCAAAATGGCCTTGAGCAGATAGGTGGTGGTGGTCTTGCCGTTGGTGCCGGTGACGCCCACCATGGTCATGGCGTCGGCGGGGTGGCCGTAGAAGTTGGCGCCCAGCACGGCCAGGGCCCGGCGGGAGTTCTCCGTCCGCACCCAGGGGACCTCCACCGCCGGGACGCGCTCGCACAGCACCGCCGCCGCGCCGGCAGCGACGGCCTTTTCGATGAAGTCGTGTCCGTCGGCGGCAAAGCCGGTCATGGCCACGAACAGATCGCCGGGCCGGGTGGTGCGGGAGTCGTAGCTGACGCCGGTGATCTCCAGATCCAGATTCACCGTAGCGTCCAGCACGGGGATTCCTTCCAAAAGCGCGCGCAGTTTCATTCGTATCTTCTCCTCTAAGCAGTTTGGGCCAAAGGCCACCCTTCATTATAAGCAGATGATTTTGCGAAATATACGGCAGAACGTGCCGATTTCCTTGCAGAAAGTGCGGTGGAGCTCAGTCCAGCACGGAGCTGTCGCCGAACTGGACGGTGACTACGCTGCCCGCCTCCAGCTTGGAGCCGGCGGCGGCGCTCTGGCTGATGGCCCGGACGCTGCCGGAGCTGACGGTGGTGGCGCCGGAGACCTTCATGATGAGGCCCGCGTTGGTCAGGGCCTCGTTGGCCGCCGAGGCGGTCTTGCCCACCACGTTGGGCACGGTGCACGGCTCGTCGGACTTCTCCGCCCCCAGGTAGAGGATGATGGTGGCGTTGTTGGGCACGATGGCGCCGCCGGCGGGGGTCTGGTCGGTGACGGTTGCGCCGTCGCCCACGGTCCGGCAGGCAAAGCCCACGCTCTCCAGCTTCTCCTTGGCCTCGGCGGCGGTCTTGCCCACCACGTTGGGCACGGTGGCGTCGGCGCCCACCAGCTCTTCGGCGGTGTAGTCGGGCTCGATGCCAAGGTAGGGCAGAATTTCGCTCATGATGGAGCTGGCGGTGGGGGCCACCATGGTGCCGCCGAACACGGCGGTGCCGGTGGTGCGGCTGGGGGTGTCCATGGTCAGCAGCATGATGATCTGCGGATCGTCCGCCGGAGCAAAGCACATGAAGGACACCACCACGTCGCCGGTGCCGGTCTTGTCGGCGGTGCCGGTCTTGCCGCCGATGCGGTAGCCGGCCACCTGGCCGTTGCGGCCGCCGCCGCTGGCGACCACGTACTCCAGGCACTCCCGGACGGTGGCGGACGTCTCCTCGCTGATGACCTGGCGGACGGTGTCGGTGGTGTGCTGGAAGACCACGTTGCCCTCGTCGTCGAGGATCTGGTTGACGATGTAGGGGGTGTAGAGGTAGCCGCCGTTGATGCAGGCGGCCTGGGCCCGGATCAGCTCCAGGGGGGTGACGTTGAAGGTCTGGCCGAAGGAGTAGGAGGCCAGGGACACCACGTTGGAGTTGAAGCTGTCCTCGTCGGCGAAGATGCCGGACACCTCGCCGATCATGTCCACGCCGGTCTTTTCCATGAGGCCGAAGGACTTGAGGTACTGGTAGTAAGTCTCAGTGCCGATCTTGAGGCCCATGGTGATGAAGGCGGGGTTGCAGGAGTTGCCCACCGCCTGTTCCAGGGTCTGGAGACCGTGGCCGGAGTGGTTGGAGCAGTTGATGGGCTTGCTCCAACCCTGGACCCGGATGGAGCCGGTGCAGTTGAAGGTGGTGGACATATCCACCAGGTCCTCCTCCAGGGCGGTGGCCAGGGTGATGGGCTTGAAGGTGGAGCCGGGCTCATAGGTGGAGTCGATGCACTTGTTGCGCCACTGGGCGCTCATGACGGAGCTGGTGGCCTGGCTGACGGCGGCCTGGTAGTCCTCCTCCGTTTTGTAGGACCCCCGGTCGGCGGCCAGGGCCTGGAGCTTTTCCTCCAGCTGGGCCTTGAGCTTTTCGTCGTAGACGGTGCCGTAGTCGTTGGGGTCGTAGTTGGGGTAGGAGGCCATGGCCAGAATGGCTCCGGAATTGACGTCCATGACGATGCCGGTGGCGCCGTTGGCGGCGTCGTACTTGGTGGCCATGCTCTCGATGCCCTTTTCCAGGTAGTACTGGATGTTGCTGTCCAACGTGAGCACCAGGTTCTTGCCGTTTTCGGCGTCGTAGTACTGCTCGTACTGGTAGAGCAGGTCGCTGCCCACGGCGTTTTTGGCGGTGACGGTGAGTCCGGCGGTGCCGGTGAGGACGGAGTCGTACTTGGCCTCCAGTCCCACGCCGCCCACGTTGTCGCCGTTGACGAAGCCCAGCACGTTGGCGGCCAGGGTGCCGTAGGGGTAGTAGCGCTTGGAGCCGGGCTCCATGTAGACGCCCCGGATCTTCACCGGGCTCCGGGAGGGGTCCTCCTTGAGGACGGTCTTGCCGGCGGCGGTCTCCATGGTGATCTCGTTGCCCTCGGTGTCGATCTCGCCGTTGATGAAGCGGCGCACCTCGTCGGCCACCTCCTGGTCCACCCGCTTTTTGATGATCTCATACATGGACGAGGTCTTTTCCATCTTCTCGAGAATGGTGGCCGGGTCCACATCCAGGATGCGGCCCAGGCCCTCGGCGATGTAGTCCTTGTCGCGGACGATGGGGGGCGTGTAGGCGGTGCCCTTCTCGGCGGCCTCCTGGGCGGCCTCCTCGGCGCTCTTTTCCGCCTCGTCCAGGTAGTTCTGGATCTCGTAGGGGGAGATGAACACGGTCTCCGCCGTGGCGGAGATGGCCAGGGGCAATCCGTTTGCGTCGTAGATGGTGCCTCGGGAGGCGGTGATGACGGTGCTGCGGGTCTGCTGGGCCACCGCCTTTTCCTGCAAGTCGTCGTGCTGGCGGATCTGCAGGTCGAAGAGCTTCCAGAACAGCAGTACAAAGGTGACCACGCCCAAAAGCGCCATCATCAGCACCGTCCGGCTGCGGACCACCTGGTTGGCCCGGCGGGCGGCGTCACTTTTTCTGCGGGATACGTTTGCCATGCTATGCCTCCGTTTTGTCGCAAACGGGGAGTAAGAAAGCATCACCCTTCTTACTCCCCACTGTCAATGCATTATAGTGCCCGGTCAGTCAAAATATTCCACCACTGCGTAGACCCCGTGGTGCAGCGAGTCGAGGATCTGGCTCAGGAGGCCGGGCTCCTTCTGCTCGTAGACCACGGCGCTGTCCCCCTCGCTCAGGTCGATGTAGGAGACCTGGCTGCTGCTGGGCTTGCTCATTCCGGCGGCCTCGGCGGCCTCCTTGATGGTGTTGAGATCAAACATCCGCTCGTACTGGGCCGTGAGGACCACGTTCTCCTCCTGGAGCTGGGAGAGCTGGCTTTGCAGCTCCACCGTCTGGGAAGAGAGGGCCGTGAGCTGTACATAGTTCAAAAGCACCAGCACCGCCAGCACGGCCACCGCGGCGAAGCCCACCACGGAAAAGACGGACAGCGACTGCTTTTGGCGCACCTGTACCTTGGAGATGCTGCGGACCTTGGGTGTTTCCAGCGCCTGCTCCCGCCGCCGGGGCAGCTCCCCCGCGTGGCGCAGCTCCCGTTCCCGAAGCTCCCGGTCCAGATCATATGCCAGATTCCCGTAGACCGCGCCGCTTTGCCGGTAGCGCAGTTCTTTTGTTGCAGAAGACAACCAGAGTCCCTCCTCTTTTCATCACACGCAGCGCCGTCAAAACGAGGGCGCGTTCACTTCCGTCGTCCCGCAGGCCTCCGCCACCCGCAGCTTGGCGCTGCGGGCCCGGGGATTTTCCTCCAGCTCTTGGGCGCCGGAGACAATGGGCTTGCGGGTCAAAATCCGTATCCGCGGCTTTTTCCCGCACACACACACGGGAAATTCCGGCGGGCAGGTGCATCCCCTGGCCATCTCCTGCATGGACCGCTTGACGATGCGGTCCTCCAGAGAGTGGAAGGTGATGACGGCCAAATGTCCGCCGGGGCGGAGGTTGTCCACCGCCGAAGAGAGCATGGGGGGCAGCTCGTCCAGCTCGCCGTTGACGGCGATGCGGATGGCCTGAAAGCTGCGCTTGGCCGGGTGCTGCTTTTCCCGCAGCGCCGCCGGCGGCATGGCCCCCTTGATGATGTCCACTAATTCCAAAGTCGTCTCCACAGGCTTTGTCTCCCGGGCGCGGACGATGGCCCGGGCGATGGCGGGGGCGTAGCGCTCCTCACCGTAGTCGTAGAGGATACGGCGCAGCTCGTCGCCGCTCCAGGTATTGACGATCTCATAGGCCGTCAGGGCCGCGGAGCGGTCCATGCGCATGTCCAGGGGGGCGTCGTGCATGTAGGAAAAGCCCCGGGACGCGTCGTCCAGCTGGGGCGAGGAGACGCCCAGGTCGAAGAGCATGCCGTCGGCCCCTTCCACGCCGCACTCCTTCAGCACCTCCCCCAGCCGGGAGAAGTTGCTGTGGACCAGCGTCACGCGGTCCAGGTAGGGCGCCAGCCGGACGCGCGCCGCGTCGATGGCGGCCATGTCCCGGTCGATGCAGATGAGCCGGCCGCTCGTCAGCCGTTTTGCGATCTCCAGGGAGTGGCCGGCCCGGCCCAGGGTGCCGTCCACATAGATTCCGTCCGGGCGGATGTGCAGGGCCTGGATGCACTCTTCCAGCAGCACAGGCCGATGGGTGTATTCCACGTGCCCTCACCCCCGGTTCCGGCGGACACGGGCCAGGGCATCCATGGCCGCCGCCATATCGTTGTTTTCCAGCATGGACTTCTCCCGGGCCGACCAGGTATCCTCGTCCCAGATCTCGGCAAAGGTATTCATGCCCACGATGGTTGCCGTCTTTTTCAGCCCCGCGTACTTG
Source organism: uncultured Oscillibacter sp. (assembly GCF_900546705.1). Classification (GTDB taxonomy): domain Bacteria; phylum Bacillota; class Clostridia; order Oscillospirales; family Oscillospiraceae; genus Oscillibacter. Next base: position 48,490 of record NZ_URDP01000011.1, read on the forward strand.
CGCAGCGTGGCGGGGATCAGCACCCGCCCCTGGCCGTCGGGCTCGCAGGGCACCGCGTTGGCGTAGAGGAGGGTCAGGGCCCGGGCCTCGGTGTAGGGCAGCTCGTCCATGTCCTCGGACATCTGCTCCCACTTGGCCTCCGGGTAGATGGTCAGGCACCCCTCGGCGCCGATGGTGATGTAAAACAGGCTTCCCAGGGCCTCCCGCATGGCGGAGGGGATCACCAGGCGGCCCTTGGAGTCGATGCTGTTGTTGGATTTTCCCATCAGCCGCGCCATGGCCGCGCCCCCCTTTTGCCCGTTTTCGGGGGCAACTTTGGGCGCGAATGCCACTTTGCTGCCTCAACTACCCACAATTCCCCACCGTTAATTTCGAGTATAAGCGATCTAATTCAGGATTGCAAGGATTTTTTTCCGACCTGAAACCGGGAAAAACGGGAGATTTTCCCTAAAAACCTGTCTAAATTCGGCATTTAAAACAGGTGTTCGATTGTCCTGTGGGAAGTTTACGTAAAATCGCAAACGGCCTCCGGCACAAGATCTTGTGCCGGAGGCCGTATTTTCTGCACTTTTTTCTCAACATTTCGGAAAACGGAAAAAAGTTTCCCCAAATGTTTCGTCGTTTTTTACAAAATTTTTTCCGTTATGGTCGACCCCGCTCAGGTCTCGTCGGCGTCGTCGGAACGCTCGGTCTTTCCGTCCAGCTTGTCCCGCTGCTCCTGCATCTTGGCGGCAGAGGCGGAGCGGAACCGGACCCGGGACTGCTTGACCTCGTCCAGAGCGGCCTGGACGGCCTCCTCCGTGCGGGCCAGGGCGTCCTCGGCGTACTCGTTGGCCACCTGGTAGAGCTGGCGGGAGCGGTCCTCGGCCCGGGCGATGATCTGGCGGGCCTTCTCCTTGGCGGCGTAGAGCACCTCGCTTTCGGAGACCTTGGTCTTGGCCTCCAGCTCCGCCTGGCGCATCATGCGGTCCACGTCCCGCTTGGCGTCGTCCACGAACTTCTCCCGGGCGGAGAGGAGCTCCTGGGCCCGCTTGATCTCCACAGGCAGCTGGGCCCGCAGCTCATCCAGCAGGTCCAGCATCTCGTCCCGGTCCACCATGCTCATGTTGGGCTTGAGGGCGGGGGACTTGGCGTCCTCGATCCGCTCGTAGATCATGTCGATCAGTCGGTTGATATCATTGGCCATTTGGCTCATCCTTCCTTTTCTCTGTCAGCTCCCGCACCAGGGGAATGATGGACGCGGGGAGATATTTTTCCAGGGGCTGGCCGTAGCGGATCATCTCCCGGGCCATGGAGGAGCTGAAGTGCTGGTAGGCCGGGGAGGCGGGCAGCAGCATGGTCTCCAGCCCCGGCTGGATGTCCTGGTTGATCTGGGCCAGCTGGTATTCCACGTCGAAGTCCGACGTGTTGCGCACGCCCCGGACGATGGCGGCGGCGTGGCGGCAGACGGCGTAGTCCGCCAGAAGGCCGGAGAAGAGCTCCGCCTCCACGTTGGGCAGCTCCGCCACGGCGGTGCGCACCAGCAAAAGCTTTTCCTCCGGGGTGAACATTTGGTTTTTCTTTTCCGCGTTGGGGCTGACGCACACATACACCTTGTCGAAGCAGGCGGCGCTGCGGCGGATGATGTCCAGGTGGCCCAGGGTGATGGGGTCAAAGCTGCCCGAGCAAACGGCTGTTTTCATGGGGTCATTCCTCGTTTTGTTCGTTTCCGCCCCGGCGGTACATGGTCACGGCGATCTTGCCGTAGCGGTAGGTCCGCTGGAGCCGGTAGGGCGCGGAGAGGGCGGGAAGCGCCTTCTGCGCCGGGTGTTCCGCCATTATTATACCATGCGGGGAGAGAATGTCAAACCTGGCGATGTGGGCAATGGCGGGCTCCAGGAGGCCGGCGGCGTAGGGCGGGTCCAGGAAAATAATGTCAAACTTCTCCCGCAGTCCCTTCAAAAATTCCATGGAGTCGGCGCTCACCACCCTTGCCCTGTCGGCAAGGTCCGTGACCTTCAGGTTGTCCCGGATGAGCTTCACCGCGTCGGGCCGCCGGTCCACGAACACGGCCTGGGCGGCGCCCCGGCTCAGGCACTCGATGCCCAGCTGGCCGGTGCCGGCGAACAGGTCCAGCACCCGGCGGCCCTCGATGTCGAATTGCAGGGCGTTGAACATGCCCTCCTTGACCCGGTCGGTGGTGGGACGGGTCTCCATCCCCTCCAGCTCTCCCAGGCGGCGGCCTCTGGCCGTGCCGGTAATCACGCGCATTCCCTTTCCCCTTTCCCGGGGGGCACAAGGGGCCCCGCCGCATAAACTGTCCCCTATTTTACGGCAAAGGCGGCCGCATTTCAATAGCCCCAGGCAGGTTTTGCCGGTGTTTTTAGGGCTTGTGCTTTCCGGCGGTATCGTTTATAATATACTTCTAAAAGTGTATACTGCTTTTGGCACGGTCAAGGCAACCGGCGCGGCCTCTCCCGCGCCGTGACAATACTGGGAAAGAAAGGACGTTCTCATGATTCAATTCAAATCCGATCAAGGTGAGATCTCCGTCAGCAGCGCCGTATTTTCCAACATCACCGGCATTGCCGCCACCAACTGCTTCGGCGTCAAGGGCATGGCCTACCGCTCCATGACCGACGGCCTGGTGCACCTGCTGCGCCGGGAGGCCATGAGCAAGGGCGTGAGCATCACCTATCACGACGACAACTCCATTTCCATCGAGCTCCACATCATTGTGGAAAACGGCGTCAACCTCCCGGCTGTGTGCAGCTCCATTATGAATGAGGTGCGCTATGTCGTCACCAAGAACACCGGCGTCACCGTGAAGGCTGTGGACGTGTGTGTGGATTCCATGACGCTGTGAGGGAGGAAACGAACGAATGAACGAACAGATCACCGGCGCGGTGTTCAAGCGGATGGTGCTCCACGGCGCCGCCGCCATCACCGCCCAGAAGCAGGCCATCAACGACCTGAACGTGTTCCCTGTGCCTGACGGCGACACCGGCACCAACATGTCCATGACCATCGGCGCCGCCGTCACGGAGCTGGGGAAGGCCGCCCCCGCCACCGTGGACCAGGCGGCCTCCGTCACCGCCTCCGCCCTGCTGCGGGGCGCCCGGGGCAACTCCGGCGTCATTTTGTCCCTTTTGTTCCGGGGCCTCTCCAAGGCCCTCAAGGGCCACGAGAGCGCGGACGCCGCCACGTTTGCCGCCGCCATGCAGGAGGGCGTCTCCGCCGCCTACAAGGCGGTGATGAAGCCCG
>NZ_URDP01000012.1 GCF_900546705.1 uncultured Oscillibacter sp.
GGTCGGTGAACTCGCCCTGCTTGTAGAAGGAGATGTGGGCGTCCTCCGGCAGATCCTGGATCAGCTCCACCTTGTAGGGCTCATTCTTTTCCTCCATGAACTTGATGGCCTCTTCCCGGGGCAGCTCAAAGCGCTCCAGCTTCAGCTTCTCCTTGCAGATCTTCCGCATTTCCGCCTCGATCTTCTCCATGATCTCGGGGGTAAAGGGGAACGGAGAGTCCATATCATAGTAGAAGCCCTCTTCAATGGACGGGCCGATGGCCAGCTTCACCTCGGGATAGAGCCGCTTGACGGCCTGGGCCAGCACATGGGAGCAGGTATGCCAGTACGTGCGGCGGTACTCCTCATTTTCAAACGTATACAGGTTTTCCTCAGACATGTTGATTTCCTCCTTGTTTTGAGGGGTGAAAAAAAATCTCACCCCTGAAAGATCAGGGGTGAGATACGAAAACGTATTCCACGGTTCCACCCTGCTTGCATCCTAAAAAGATGCCGCTCGTGTCCTCTATAACGGGAGAACCCGTCCCAGCCTACATTTCGGTGGGCAGCTCCGAGGCGGTGGCATGCTCCGGTTCCGGCAAGGGCCGCTTACAGCCAGCGGCGGTCCCTCTCTGGTGTCATTCCCGGGCAGCGTCCTCTTCAACGCTTTTTGAAATCGAGACTCACTATAGCACGGTGTGCTGTCCTTGTCAAGAGCACATTTTTCTTCTTCCCGGGAACCTGTGCCGGACCGGGGCGGCGCCTACTCCCCCGGCCACAGGATATCCCTGGCCACCGGGGTATAGAACAGCCGCTCCACTTCGGTCCGCTCCTTCGTGATGCCCAGAATCCACATGAGCTTTGCCGTTACCGCCTCCGTGGTCATATCATAGGCCTCCAGGACCCCCAGCGTGTTTTTCAGCCGGTGTCCCACGTGATACACGCCCAGGTCGCTGCCCTCATTTTCCACCTGCGTGGTCATCACCACCGTCCTGCCCCGGGCCATCCAGTCCCGCACGCACTCAAAAAAGCCGCCGTTTTCCGGCAGTCCGCCCACACCAAAGCTCTCGATGATCAGCGCGTCGTTGTGCTCAAGCAGGAAGTCCGCCTGCCGCCGGTCCGCGCCGGGCACCAGCTTCATCAGCGCCACACGGTCGTCCAGGTCGTCGTAAAACACCGGGGCATCGGCGCACTCCGGGCGGATGAACTGCAGCAGCACGCCGTCCCGCAAAATTCCCAGCACCGGGAAATTGATGCTGGAAAAGGCCCGGAAACTCTTGGACCGGGTCTTTTTCGCCCGGGTTCCCAGAATCACCTTTCCGTTGAAGACAATGGACACCCCCGGCACATCCTCTGTGGCGCAGCACAGCGCGTCGGTGAGGTTGACCTTGGAGTCGGTGGAGTCAAAGCCCATGGGCTTCTGGGCCCCTGTCAGCACAATGGGCTTGGGGCTTTGCTGGATGAGGTAGCTCAGCGCCGCGGCGGAATAGGCCATGGTGTCGGTGCCGTGGGTAATGACAAAGCCGTCGTAATCGTCGTAATACCGGCGGATGCACTGGCTCATGAGCTTCCAGTGGGACGGCCCCACATTGGTGCTGTCCAGGTTCAGAAGCTGCATGCACTCCACCCGGCAGATATCAGACACCTCCGGAAGGTGCTCCAGCAGCTGGCTCGTGGTCAGCTCCGGCGCAAGGCCGCTGTCCGTCACCGCGGAGGCAATGGTCCCGCCCGTGCCGATCAAAAGGATTCGTTTCATGGTACTTTACTCCAGTTCTCTGTGATCCAGGGCCGCCAGTCCCAGCCGGGCCGCCAGGGTAATGCGCCGCCGGGCCTCGTCATCGGGGGCGGCATCCAGCTTTTCCCGCAGCGTGCGCAGAAACAGCCCCCGCAGGGATTCCTCCCCGGCCCGGGCCCACACATCCTCTGCCATGCGCGTCTCGTCCCGCACCTCCAGAGCATAGAACCGCCCTGCAAGGGACGCCTCCAGCGCCCGCACATCCACGCCGGCAGAACCGGTTTCACCGGTGAGCACCAGCCGGTAAAGATCGTTTTCCGTGCCGCCGGGCAGCGCCTGCTCCACCGCTTTGAAAACTTCCTGCCCCGTAACGTCCACGGTCAGGTATTCGTAGCGGCGGCGGGCAACGGGGACAAACTCCAGCGTTACGCCGCCGTCGCCCGATACGGTGCCGCATAAGACGCCCTTTTCCCCCGTCTCGTCAAAGCCCCGCCCCTCCGGGCAGCCAGGCCAGGCGTACAGCGTCCTGCCGCAGCGCTGCGGCTGCGCCCGCTTGTGGATGTGGCCCAGAGCCAGATACGCAAGGCCGCTGGCGGCGATCTCCTCTTTGGCGATGGGGTCATAGCGCCGGACAGAGGGCTCCGCCTCCCCGTGCAAAAGGCCCAGGTGGACCCTTCCGTCCGCCGGGGCGGAAAAGCCCGTCAGCAGACTGTCCGCCTGCTCGGGAGCGGTAAAGGCCGCCCCGTGGACCACGGCGCCCAGTCCGGGGACCTCCATGGCCTCCATGTGCCCGGAACGGAAAATATGGACATTATCCGGCCAGGCCACCGTGTCCCACAGTCCGCCGGGCACGTAGAAATCGTGGTTGCCGGGAGCGATGTACACCTGGGCGTTCATACGGCCCAGGGCGGCGGAGAGCTGCTCGGCAGTGTCCCGGTAGACGCTGCCGGAGTCCAGCAGGTCGCCGGCCAGCAGCACCAGCGGGATGTTTCTGGCATTCACATAGTCCGCCAGCCGGCCCACCATGGCCCGGCTCTCCCGGCGCCGCTGAGCCGCCTGCTCCGGCGGCAGGGCGGAAAAGGGGCTGTCCAGATGGAAGTCCGCCCCGTGAAGAAACTGGAACATGCCTTACGCCTGCTGCTCTTCCGGACGCCATCCCTTGCACACGTCCACCCATTCCACGAAGTTAGAGGCACACCGCTCCAGCTCCTCACAGGTCAGCTCAATGGCGCTGTTGTCGCTGCCGGCAGCAGGGAACACCGTCTCAAACCGCTTGAGGGAGACGTCCAGGTACACTTTCACGTCCTCCGGCAGGGCAAAGGGGCACACACCGCCCACGTCGTGGCCGATGCGCTCGTGGGCTTCCTCGTGGGTGAGCATCTTGGCCTTGGTGTGGAAATAGGCCTTATAGCGGCTGTTGTCCACCTTGGCGTCACCGGCCACCACGATGATAATGGGATGGTCGTCCACCTTGAAGCTCAGGCTCTTGGCGATCCGGGCGCCTTCCACGCCCACGGCCACCGCCGCCAGCTCCACCGTGGCGGAGGAGACGGAAAACTCCCGAATCCGCTCTTCCATACCCAAATTTCGGAAATACGCTCTCACTTTTTCAATTGACATATTGCTTTCTCCTTACCTTTCACAGGGATTTCTATGCTCAGCGGATGTCCACCCGCTCCACGGCGGTGCACAGTCCCGTTGTGCTGTCCAGCGTAAAAATGGCACCCTGGAGCTTACAGGGTCCCTGGGGTGCCTGGTAGCGGCCCGGCAGGCCTCCCAAAAAGCCCTCCACCGACTGCTCGGGCCGGATGCCCAGCACGGACTCCGCCGCCCCGGTCATGCCCAGGTCCGTAATGTAGCCGGTGCCCTTGGGGTACACCCGCTCATCGGCGGTGGGCACATGGGTGTGGGTGCCCCAAAGGGCACTGACCCGGCCGTCCAGATAGTAGCCCATGGCCAGCTTTTCGCTGGTGGCCTCCGCGTGGAAGTCCACCAGGGTAAAGGCGGCTTTGTCCCGCTCCAGCAGGCGGTCGGCCGTGGTAAAGGGGTTGTCCGCTCCCCAGGCAAGATCGCACCGGCCGATGAGATTCATCACCCGGATCTGTACCGGGCCCAGATCGTAGATGCCGCAGCCCCGGCCCGGCGTCCGGGCGGCGTAATTGGCAGGCCGCAGCAACCAGGATGCCTCGTCCAGCAGCGTCCCGATCTGGCTTTTCCCAAAGGCGTGGTTGCCCAGCGTCACCACATCGGCGCCGGCATCGTAAATACGCCAGGCCTGCTCCTCCGTCAGTCCCACACCGGCGGCATTTTCGCCGTTGACCACAGTGAATGCGATGTTTTTCAGTTTTTTCAGTGTGCGCAGGTGACGCTCCAGGTGCTTTAGGCCCGGCTCCATCACCACGTCGCCCACCGCCAGAATGTGATATTCCATCAGCGTGCCTCCTCTTCCGGCAGTCCCACCAGGGCGTCCAGCTCCGCCAGGGAGCGGATGCGCCACCGGGCACAGGTGTCCCCGTCCATTGCTCCGTCCGGCGTAAACAGGCATCCGTCGATGCCCGCGTTCTTTGCCGCCAGCATGTCCAGCTCCCGGTCGCCTACCGCCACCGTGCGGCTGGGGTCCAGGCCGTGGGCCGAAAGGAGGTAGAGATTCCCCGCCGGGTCCGGCTTGCGTGCAAACCGGGTGGTGGCGGACACCACGTCCTGAAAATATTCTGTCAGGCCCGCCCCGGCCAGATACTGGTGGACGGAACCACTGCGATGGGTGAAGATGAAGTTCCGTCCTCCCGCCGCCTGAAAGCGGCGCAGAAATTCCTCCGCATGGGGGAAAGGCAGCGCCCTGGGCTGTCCGTTTTTGGCCACATAGTCCCGGTACACCCGGTCCACCTCCGCCGCGTCCACCCCCGCCTGGGCGGCACAGTAGTCCAGCACCGCTCCCTGGGAGCGGGTAAAATGCGCCAGCAGATCCTCCAGAGGCAGCAGAACGCCCAGCGCCGCCATCACCGACTGTAAATCCCGGCACATGGGCGGATAGGTATCGAACAGCGTCCCGTCGAAGTCCCAGATGATGTTGTCCCAGCGCATAGCAAAGCTCCTTTTCATTCAATTGGGTATCAGTATAGCAAATCCCCGTGGTTTTCGCAAAGGCTTCCCTAATTTTTTTGCAGGCCCGTTGCCTTTCCCCGTCTTCTTGCTTATAATGGGGAGCGTGCAATAAGCGATTCTGATTACAGGAGGAACCCCCATGGCAGTGAAGCTGGAGCTGTACCGCGTGTTCAAGGAAGTTGCCGAGACCGGCAATATCTCCGTGGCCGCCAGGAATCTCTATATTTCCCAGTCGGCGGTAAGCCAGTCCGTCAAGCAGCTGGAAAACGCCCTGCAGGCCCGGCTGTTCGCCCGCAGCCCCCGGGGCGTTACCCTGACCGGAGAGGGACAGATGCTCTACCAGTATGTCCGCAGCGCCCTGGGGCTCATCGCCACCGGAGAGGACAAGCTCTCCCAGGCCCAGCAGCTGCTGCTGGGCACGCTGGTCATCGGCGCCAGCGACACGGTGACCAGCTTCTTCCTCACCGCCTATCTGGATGCCTTCCACCGCCAGCACCCGGGCATCCGGCTCAAGATCGTCAGCGGACGCAGCGCCAAAGTGCTCAGCTTACTCAAGTCCGGCGCCGTGGACATTGCCTTTGCCTCCTCCCCGTCAGACAGCGCCCTGGAGTGCTGGCCCTGCTTTGCCACCCACTCGGCTTTTGTGGCGGGCAGCGGCTACCCCTGTGACTTCGGCCACCGCTACACCCGTCAGGAGATCGCCGCCTTTCCCCTGATCCTGCTGGAGCGCAAGGCCAGCAGCCGGGTGTTTCTGGAGCAGGAGTTTTTGAAAAGCGGTGTGTCCCTCACGCCGGAGATTGAGCTCTCCTCCCGGCAGCTGCTGGTATCCCTGGCCAAAATCGGACTGGGCGTGGCGGGCGTCACCCTGGAATTTGTTCAGGACGCCCTGGGCAGCGGAGACATCCGTCTTTTGAAAACAGATTTTGAGATCCCCGCCCGCAGCGTGGACATGTGCACCCTCCGGGACGTGGCCCCCACGGCGGCGGCCAGCGCCTTTATGGAGATGGTACGTCAGGGCGGCGTGTAAGAGGTGCCGCGTGGAGACATTCATTCTGATTCTGGAACTGGCGGGCACCATGGCCTTCGCCGCCTCCGGCGCCATGACCGGACTGAAAAAGGGCATGGACCTGTTTGGCGTGTGCATTCTGGGATTGACCACCGCCGTGGGCGGCGGCGTCATCCGGGATGTGATCTTGGGCAACACCCCGCCGGCCACCTTTCTCAGCCCCATCTATGCCATAGTGGCTCTGGTGACTTCCCTGGTGCTGTTTTTACCCCGGATCCGCCGCCTGCTTATGTGGGACCAGCGGCTCTATGATCTTTCCATGCTGGTTCTGGACTCTCTGGGCCTTGGGATTTTCACCGTGGTGGGTATCCGCATTGCCTGGAGCTCCACTCCCGAGCCCACGCTGTTTCTGCTGGTATTCGTAGGCGTGGTCACCGGTGTAGGCGGCGGCGTACTGCGGGACGTGATGGCAGGCGACATGCCCTACATCTTCGTCAAGCACATTTACGCCTGCGCCTCCCTGGCCGGTGCGCTGCTATGTGCCGGGCTGTGGCGCCCGGCGGGCGAGGTGGCCGCCATCCTCACCGGCGCCGGCGCGGTGGTGCTCATCCGCTTTCTCTCCGCCCACTACCGCTGGAACCTGCCCCGCGCGCGGGAATAAACATGCGAAAAGGACCCGGCCCTGATGCCTTACGGCATCAGGGCCGGGTCCTTTTACGTCTCTCCGGACCGGGACAGATCCCGGAAATACTCCACGATGAACCGCCGCAGCCGCCGCACCGGCTCGGGCTGATAGGACTCCTTCTTCCAGGAGAGCACCAGACGCAAACAGGGCACGCTCTCTTGGATGGGGAGCTCCCGGATGCCCGCCTTGTCCTGGGTCCGCAGGGTGTAGACCGGCACGATGGCAAACCCCATCCCCCGCTCCACCAGATTGCGGATCATCAGCGGGTCGTCGCTGTAAATAGGCCGGCGCACCCGCACGCTGAACTCCTCCAGCACCTGCTGCAAGATGGCGCTGATGAACCGGTTGGGCGTCAGGCCGATCATGGGCTGTCCCGTCAGGTCGGCCAGGCGGACCGACTCGCCCGCCGCCAGAGGGTGCTCCCGGGGCAGCCATACCCGGAAGGGGTCCTCCACCAGCTCCACACTGGAGTATTTGGGCGGATGGATCAGCGTGGAGCCGATCATCAGGTCGTACTCCTGATTGCGGATCATATTGTTGTCATTTTGCACCACACTGACAGCCACGTCCGGATTCTGCCCGCAGAACCCGGTCAGCAGGTCCGGCAGCAGGCTGGCCGCCGCACGGGCCACCAGCCGCACGGGCTGGTGTTCCTGCTGGATGCCCCGCAGCTCCGCCCGGATGTCATCCATGTGCTTGAGCATCTCATTGGCCCGGGTCTGCAGCAGATTTCCGCTCTCTGTGAGCACGATGCTCCGCCCCCGCCGCTCGAAGAGCTTGGTCCCCAGTTCCTCCTCCAGCTGCCGGATCACCCGGCTGAGGGCCGGCTCCGACAAATTCAGCTCCCGGGCCGCCCGGGTCATATGCTCCATCTCCGCCGCCTTGACGAAATACCTTAATTGATACAGCTCCATGTTGTCCGCTCCTCAAGGATTTTTTTACATTATAACACACACTTTTCAAAAACGATTTGTTTTTCTTATCAATTATCAGCAGGGACTATTGGATTTTTTCCGCCCGGCACTTTATCATCAACGATAACCCATTATCAAAAAAACACATACGGGAGGGAAACATATGCTTGGGTATATGCTCTATTTTTCCATCGTGCTGGGTCTGTTCGTCATCGGTGACTGGCTCGGCATCTGGACCAAGGCAAAGCTGTCGTCCATTTTCGTGGTTCTGATCAGCTTTTTGCTGCTGTTCTTGTTTAAGGTCATCCCCTCTGACATCATTGACCAGGCCGGCCTGACCGCCGCCTCCAGCTGGGCCACCCCCATGCTGGTGTTCCACATGGGCACCATGATCAACCTGCGCCAGCTGCTGGATGAATGGCGCACCGTGGTCACCTCCGTCATCGGTATGGCCGCCGCCGTCATCGGCATTTTGCTGGTGATCCCCCTGATCGGCCGGGACGCCGCTCTGGTGAGCATCCCCGTCATCAACGGCGCTCTGGTGGCCACCCAGATCATGACCGACGCCGCCGTGGCCAAGGGCCTGACCCTGGCCGCCATGCTGCCTGCCGTGGTCTTTGCCGTGCAGAAGTTCGTGGGCACGCCCATCGTCTCCCGCTGCGGCCTCATCGAGGCCCGTCATCTGCTGGCCGAGTACCGGGAGAAGAAGGCCCAGGGCATCACCCTCTCCGCTTCCCCCGCTCCCAAGGACGGCAAGCAGAAGGTGAAGTTCTGCGAAAAGCACGACCGGTTCTATACCTCCAACACCTGCATTTTCATCACCGTGTTCGGCGGCTTCATCTCCGTGTGGCTGGGCACCGTCACTCCCATCAACTACTCCATCATCGCCCTGGTGCTGTCTGTGGTGCTGTGTGAGACGGGTCTGATCCCCTCCAAGGTGCTGGACAAGGGCAAGGCCTCGGGCCTCATCACCATGGTGGTGTTCGCCGCCATCATTCCCGCTCTGGCCAACATCTCCATCGGCGACATCGCCACGCTGGCGTTCTATGTGGTGGTCATCTTCGCCGCCACCATCATTGCCTCTCTGGTCATCATGTGCGTGCTGCCCTGCTGGAAGATCATGGGCTCCCGGAGCCTGTCCTTCGGCATTGCCATGTGCCAGATGCTGGGCTTCCCCTCCACCTATCTCATCTCCAACGAAGTAGCCCTGGCCCTGGCGGAGAACGAGGAGGAAAAGGAGTACGTCCTGGGCAAGATCATGCCCCGCTTCGTTGTGGCCGGTCTCGCCTCCGTCACCACCCTTTCCATCATCGTGGCAGGCATCTTTGCCTCCATTCTGTGAGAAAGGAGCAATGATCCCATGAATTTCTCCTTTGACGCCATGTCCTACCCCTATGCCTCCCGCCGCAGCGTGGTCTACGGCCGGCGGGGCATGGTGGCTACCGCCAACCCCCTGGCCGCCCAGGCGGGTCTGGAAATTCTCAAGCAGGGCGGCAATGCCATCGACGCCATGATCGCCACCGCCGCCGCGCTGACGGTGGTGGAGCCCACCGCCAACGGCATCGGCTCCGACGCCTTCGCCCTGGTGTGGGTGAAGGACAAGCTCTACGGCCTCAACGCCAGCGGCCCGGCTCCCGCCGCCATGACACTGGAGGCGCTCCAGTCCCGGGGCTTCAAGGAAATGCCCGTGCTGGGCATGCTGCCGGTCACCGTGCCCGGCACCCCCGCCGGCTGGGCCGCCCTTTCCAAGCGCTTCGGCCGTCTGCCCCTGTCCCAGGTGGTGGAGCCCGCCGCCCGGTACGCCGAGGAGGGCTATGTGCTCCAGCCCGCCGTGGGCAGCGGCTGGCCCAGAAACCTTGCCAAGTTCAGCAAGGCCATTGAGACGGACAAAAGCGTCCAGGGCTGGTTCGATACCTTCCTGCCCGGCGGCAAGTGCCTGGGTCCCGGCGACGTGCTGGTTTTGAAGGACCATGCCGCCACGCTCCGGGAGATCGGCGCCACCAATGCCGAGAGCTTCTACCGGGGCGCCCTGGCCGACAAGATCGATGCCTACTTCCGTCAGTTTGACAGCTTCCTGCGCAAAGAGGACCTGGCGGCCTACCAGCCCCAGTGGGTGGAGCCCATCTCCGTCAACTACAAGGGCTACGACGTCTGCGAGATCCCGCCCAACGGCCACGGTATCTCCACCCTCATGGCACTGAACATCCTCAAGGAGCTGGACCTGGGTCCTGTGGATTCCTTCCGCAGCACCCATCTGCAGCTGGAGGCCATGAAGCTGGCCTTTGCCGACGCCCGCCGCTATGTCGCTGACCCCGACTACATGACCGTGCCCGTGGAGCGGCTCCTCAGCGACGAGTATGCCGCCCAGCGCCGGGCCTGCATCGGTGACCGGGCCCGGCTGCCTGAGCCCGGGGACCCCATTCGGGGCGGCACGGTGTACATGTGCGCCGCCGACGGTGAGGGCAACATGATCTCCTACATCCAGTCCAACTACATGGGCTTCGGCTCCGGCGTGGTGGTGCCGGGCACCGGCATCGCCATGCAGAACCGGGGCAACAACTTCTCCATGGACCCGGAGAGCGACAACTGCGTGGCTCCGGGCAAGCGGCCCTATCACACCATCATCCCCGGCTTCCTGTGCAAAGACGGCAAGCCCGTGGGACCCTTCGGCGTCATGGGCGGCTTCATGCAGCCCCAGGGCCATCTGCAGGTGGTGCTCAACACCGTGGAATACGGCATGAACCCCCAGGCGGCCCTGGATCACCCCCGCTGGCAGTGGGTGGGCGGCAACACCATTGAGGTGGAGCAGTCCTTCCCCAATGATCTGGCCCAGGCCCTCCAGCGGGCCGGCCACGACATCGTGGTCAAGGCCGACCCCATCGGCTTCGGCCGCGGCGAGATCATCTGGCGCAACGACGAAGGCGTCCTGTGCGGTGCCAGCGAGCCCCGCAGCGACGGCCAGGTGGCAGTCTGGTAAATGAAAAAGAGGCGCTTCCCATGGGAAGCGCCTCTTTTTTGCATCCGGGATTCAAAGATCCTCAATGCGCATTTTGTCCTGCTCCCTGTCTCTTCCCTGCTTTTCCCGACAGGCAAAGTAGATGGCCAGCAGGATGACGGTGGGGATATTGCCCAGCACCAGAGTCCCCAGCAAAGCCGCCCACGGGAAGCCCTCTCCCACGGCCGAGATATTGCAGGCCAAGACCAGGGCATACAAAAACGTCAGTCCTGGCAGCACCAGCCCAGGCCATTTTGCTTTTCTTCGTGCCAGGAAGATCTCCAGGAAAATGCCGCCCACCACAAATACCAGCATCACCACCGCCAGAACGATCGTCGCTCTCGCCGCAAACGCCATCTTACGTTCCCTCCTTCGTTTTTCGATAGGCCCCGATCAGGAGCTTGGCCGTCTCCACATCCAGCTTGTCGTCCACGGCCAGACGCTTGACCAGCGCCACGTACTCATCCGGCTCCGCGGACTCCGCCAGCTGGATCTTCTGGATGAGCCGGTCCAGCCGCAGCCGCACCGTGGGATAGCTGACGCCGTAAACCGACGCCACCTCCTTCAGCGACCCTGACGCAAGCACGAATTTTTTGATGAAGGACAGATCCTCGTCCTCCAGTCCCTCCATCCATTCCGGAATCGATGTCATCACCCCACCGCCTTTCATAAAATGAATATAAACTTTAATTTTATGAAAGTCAATATGAAAATCAATGCTTCATAATTTTTATTTTCTTCTTTTCCTGCAAAAGCCTGTACGCTCCTCTTGCGCCGGCAGGCCGAATCAGGTAGGATAGGAACAGACCTGCTGCCGGGGCAGCCGGCGGCACAAGACAACACCCCGCCCGGGATACGGGCGAAGGAAAGGAGCCCCCATGAAAGACTTGAAACCCGTGTGCAAGATCGCGGTGGTGCAGGCCGCCCCCGTTATGTTCTGCAAGGACGCCTGCACGGACAAGGCCCTGGGCCTCATTGCCGAGGCCGCCGGCAAAGGCGCCGAGCTGATCGTCTTCCCCGAGCTGTTCATCCCCGGCTATCCCTACGGCATGACCTTCGGCTTTACCGTGGGCAGCCGCAACGCGGACGGCCGCAAGGACTGGAAGGTCTACTATGACAACTCCATTCTGGTGCCCGGCCCGGAGACGGAGCGCCTGGGGCAGGCAGCCAAGGCCGCAAACGCCTGGGTAAGCATCGGCGTCAGCGAGCGGGACGCCCTGTCCGCTACGCTCTACAACACCAACCTGGTATTCTCTCCGGAGGGTGAACTGGTTACCGTTCACCGCAAGCTCAAGCCCACCGGCGCCGAGCGGGTGGTGTGGGGCGACGCCAACCGGGATTACTTCCCCATGGCCCAGACCCCCTGGGGGCCCATGGGCAGCATGATCTGCTGGGAGAGCTACATGCCTCTGGCCCGGGTGGCCCTGTACGAAAAGGGTGTGACTCTCTACCTCTCTCCCAACACCAATGACAACGAGGAGTGGCAGGCCACCATCCGCCACATCGCCATCGAGGGCCACTGCTTCTTCATCAACTGCGACATGTACTTCACCCGGGACATGTATCCCAAGGACCTGCACTGCCCCGAGGAGATCGCCCGGCTGAGTGACATTGTCTGCCGGGGCGGCAGCTGCGTGGTGGACCCCTACGGCCACTATGTGACCGAGCCCGTGTGGGACAAAGAGGCCATCATCTACGCCGATCTGGATATGGAGCAGGTGCCCGCCAGCCGCATGGAATTCGACGGCTGCGGCCACTATGCCCGGCCCGACGTGCTGGAGCTGAAAATTCACGAATAAAAAACATCCCCCGAAGCCGCAGCTTCGGGGGATGTTTTTTACTTTTCTTCCCGGATGCCGTAGATCTCAAACCGGCCGATCAGATTCTGTACCGTCAGCTTCTGGGCCAGCAACTGCTGGTAGGTGGCGCCCCGGTTTTTCTCGGCGGCCCGGAGCTTGTCCATGTCTGCAAGCACCTTGTCCCGCTCTTTCAGAAGGTCGGCATACATGCGGTCGTAGGCCGCCAGTCTCTCTTCTCCGGTCATGGCTCAGACGTTGAAGCGGAAGTAGATCATATCGCCGTCCTGGACCACATACTCCTTGCCCTCGCTGCGCAGCAGGCCCTTTTCCTTGGCCGCGTTCACGCTGCCGCACTTGATCATGTCCTCGAAGGCAATGACCTCCGCCCGGATGAAGCCACGCTCGATATCGGAGTGGATCTTGCCGGCGGCCTGGGGCGCCTTGGTGCCCTTCTTAATGGTCCAGGCGCGGCACTCATCCTTGCCGTAGGTCAGGAAGGAAATGAGGCCCAGCAGCGCGTAGGAACACTTGATGAGTCGGTCCAGGCCGGACTCTTCCACCCCCAGTTCCTCCAGGAACATCTGCTTTTCCTCGCCCTCCAGCTCGGCGATGTCCTGCTCCAGCTTGGCGCAGATGGGCAGCACCTGGGCACCCTCAGCATCGGCGATGGCCTTGACCTGCTGGTAATAGGGGTTGGCATCCAGATGGGTAAAGCCCTCCTCATCGGTATTGGCAGCGTAGATGATGGGCTTGAGGCTCAGGAGATCCGAGGTGGCAATGAGGGCCATGTCCTCGTCGGAGCACTCGTAGGTTCGGGCGGACTTACCGGCGTTGAGGTGCTCGGCCAGGCCCTTGAACACCTCCACCTCGTGGAGGAATTTCTTGTCGCCCTTGGCGGCCTTGGTGGCCCGGTCGATCCGGCGGTTCACCATCTCCAGGTCCGCCATGATGAGCTCCAGGTCGATGGTCTCGATGTCGCCCTTGGGGTCCACAGGCACATTGGTGCCCGCATCGGCCACCACGTGCATGATATTCTCGTCGTCAAAGCAGCGCACCACATGGACGATGGCATCCGTCTCCCGGATGTTGGCCAGGAACTTGTTGCCAAGGCCCGCGCCCTGGCTGGCCCCTTTCACCAGACCGGCGATATCCACAAACTCAATGACGGCGGGGGTCTTTTTGTCCGGCTCATACATCTCGGCCAGCTTGTCCAGACGCTCGTCGGGCACGGCCACCATGCCCACGTTGGGGTCAATGGTGCAGAAGGGGTAGTTGGCGCTCTCGGCACCGGCATTGGTAATGGCGTTGAACAGGGTGGATTTTCCCACGTTGGGCAGTCCTACGATACCTAATTTCATAAAAAGCAAATCTCCTTTGCCGTATTTTCGACTCTGTATTGTACCATTTTCCACTGGAAAGTGCAAGGAAAAGAAAATGTAAAAAGTTCTTGACATTTTGTTAGTACAGGTATAAATTAAAAATGTAAAAAACTTTTGACATTTTGAAGGAGGTGCTCCCGATGAGGAAGATGGATGAGATGGAGCTTCATATCCAGCTGCGGGCCTTGCGGTGGGCCTGGCTGGCAGACGTGCTGGTGCTGGCGGTGTGGGGGATCTGGGGCAGTATCCGCACCGGGCGCATGACCGCCCCTATGTATCTGCTCATCTTCCAGAACCTCATCTATTTCTTTGCGGTCCAGGCCGGAAAAATTCGGGTGGGCGACCAGGACGGCAGACGCAGTCTGGTCCTGTGCGCCGTCATGGCGGCGGCGCTGGTAGTGCTGAGTGCTCTGCTGGCCTGGTGCTTGGGAACATGACCCCGGAAGATCCAATGGGGAAACGCCAAATCGCAGGGTGGAAGGAGCTTTTCATGAAGCGTAAGAAAATGGACGAGATGGAAGTGCATATCGAGCGGACGGCCGCCCGGTGGGCCTACCGGTACAGTGAGGCCGTTTTATTTCTCTGGTGCGCGGCTGAGGTACTGTGGGGCTGGAGGGCCGGTCTGGCAAGGCAGGAAATATTGGGCCGCATCAACCTGCCGCTTTTGCTCCTGATTACGCAGGAGGGGGTTCATGACACAGCGATCCTGATCTGCCGGGCCAGGGCAGGGGATACGGAGGCAGAGGGTGCCCTGTGGAAAACCATGGTCGTCGTGGTCGTCATCGTCCTGCTGTCCATCTGGCTGCTGGGCAGCATCTTGGAGCTGGCCCTCTGATGGAAAACAACATCCGCGCACTGCGCAAGGCGGCGGGGTTGACTCAGGAAGATCTGGCCCGGGCCCTGGGCGTCACCCGCCAGACCATCAACGCCATCGAAAACGACAAATACGACCCCACGCTGGGCCTGGCCATGCGCCTTGGCAGGCTGCTGGGTGCCCCGGTGGAGGAGATCTTCCGCCTGCCGGAGCCGTAGAAAAACCATTCCCCGGAACCTGTTGTTCCGGGGAATGCCGCGTTTTATGCCATTTTGAGCTGGCGGCGCACACTGCTTTCAAAATAGGCCACCGGGTTTTGCGCCGTACCGTCCTGCCACACCTGGAAGCAAAGGTGCGCACCGGTGGACATGCCCGCAGAGCCCAGGCAGGCCACCGCCTCGCCCGCCCGGACGGACTGCCCCTCTTCCACCAGCACCTCCCGGCACTGGGCATACACCGTGGTCAGCCCGCCGCCGTGATCCAGAACCAGATAGTTCCCCCGCTCCGGGTCAAAGCCGGTCTCCCGCACGGTGCCGTCCGCCGCAGCCGTAACGGACATACCGCTGCGGCCGGGGATATCGATGCCGTGGTGGACGGCACCGGTGGCCTTGCCCACCGCGCCGAAGGGGTTGCTCATGCTGACGGTATCCGCCCCCGCAACCGGCCACTGGAAGAACCGGCTCTCCTGGGCGGAGGCGGCATAGATCCCATAGGAAAAAGCACCCACGTCCCCCGTCAGCGCCGGCTCCAGAAGCCGGGCACCGTCCGGCGTCTGCTCCCGGCGCAAAAGCCCCGTGGACAGGTCGTATGTCTGTCTCTCCTCCGCTCCGTCCGCATATGCAGCCGTGACGGTCAGCACCGCCCCGTCCAGGGTGTCCAGGCCGGCCGGTGTCGTGCCGTCCTCCACCCAAAACCCGTAGCGCACTGCAGGATCGTAATTCTCTGTGACCAACTGTCCCAGCCGGACCGTCTCGCCGTCCCGCCAGCGGTACAGCTCTCCCCGGCTCAGGGAAAGGGTGAGCGTCTCCACATTCTCCCCGGTCACCTGGAAAAGGCTCCCGGTATAGCATCCGTCTTCTCCGGGAAGGTCTGACTCCGCTGCAAACACCAACGTGGCGTTGGCCCCGGCACCGTAGGCCGTGCCGGTATCCGCGGCGTAGGCGGTCAGGCCCAGGCCCACCCCGGAGCCCGTTCCCTCCGGCTGCGGATACAAAACCAGCGCCAGTGCCGCCAGCACCGCGCAGGCTGCGCACACGCCATAGCGTATGCCCCGGGCAAAGCGCCGCTTTCCGGTGCTGACCTCTTTCGCGGCTGCGCGGAGTACCTGCTCGCTCAGTTCCGACGGAGCATGGATGTGATTGACCATCTCACGGTACGGATTCTGCTTCATATTCGTCCCCTCCCAACAGATCTCTCAGCTTGATTCTGGCTCTGCGCAGCCGGGTGCGTACGGTGGCGGCCGGGCACCGGAGGAGCTTTGCGATCTCCTCTGTCTGATAGCCCTCCCCATAATAGAGGTGCACCACCGTGCGCATGGGCGGCGGCAGCTGCCCCACGGCGGCCCACAGCTCCGACGCACCGCTCTGCTCCGCCGCTTTTTCACTCAGCGCTTCCAGAGAAAGCTGGGGATGGAGCTTTTTCCGCCTGTGCAGATCTGTGCACCGGTTCACGGTGGTGCGCAGCAGCCACGCCCGCAGGTGTGCAGGCTCCCACCTCCGGTCCGGCTGCTGGAATAGCCGCAAAAACACATCCTGATATACATCCTCCGCGTCGGAGCCGTTCTGCATCCGGCACAGCGCCAGCCGATATACCGCGTCCCCGTGCTCCCGCATGGCCACGCGCAAAAATTCCTCCCGCTGCTGCATATCTCCCCTCCTGCCCTTGGTTTTCAAAAGCGCTTTCAACTATAACACGGTCTTGTCCCCGGAAATGTTCCCTGTATACAAAAATCTCCGCGCCGTCTCAGGCGCGGAGATCTCTCCTTTGGTCGTCTTATTGCAGTGTCAGGTACCAGGCCAGAAGCTCCGCCGCCTCCCCCCGGGTGATGGGATCACCGGGGCGGAGCAGCTCCCGGTCATTGACGGAGGAAAAGCCCAGGCCGGTAATGTCGTCGACCGCGTCGCAGGCCCAGCCGCTGACCCGGAAGCTGTCCTCATAGCGCCGGGCGGTTCCCGCTGTTCCCACCGTCTTGGTCTGCCGGATCAGCCGGTCCGCCATGACATAGAACTGCTGCCGGGTCACCGCACCGGACGGAGAATAGCATCCCCAGCCCGTGCCCCTGGATACGCCGGTTTCCTCCGCCCAGTCTACCGCCTGGGCGTACCAGGCGTTTCGGGGCACGTCCCGGAAATCGGACACTCTGTCCGGCTTCGGGCATCCAGCCGCCCGCCACAGGGCCTCCGCCGCAGCGGCGCGGCTGAGATAGCGGTTGGGGTGCCATCCGCTGTCGTCTCCGGTCATGATTCCCTTCTCCTCCATGACGGAGATGGCGGGAAAGGCCCAGTGCTCCTGCAGGCGGCTTTCATCGTAAGCCTGGGGATCGCCGCCCTGAGGCGGTACGCTTTTATAAATCACGCCGTTTTGCGGCGTCACACCCCGCAGCCGGAACAGCTCGTCCACCGTCACGAAGTCATATCCCCTGGGCTGGAGCGCGTCAATAATGCGGCAGGCGGCATCCAGATTGGCCTCGGTACTGTCGTGAAGCAAAATGATGTCGCCGTCGCGGATGGTGCTGATGACCGAGCGGGCCATCTTGTCCCCCGGCACCTGCTGTCCCTTGGCCGGGTCCTGACTCCACAGGATCAGCGGCGCATTCAGGGCTGCGCGCACGGTATCCGTCCGCACGCCGAAGGGCGTCCGAACCAGGAAATTGTTCTGTCCGGTGACCTCCGCCAGCTTTTCACGGCTCTTTTCCACCTGCGTACGCACTTCGTCCGCAGAAAGCCCCTTCAGATTCAGGTGTTCCCAGGTGTGGTTGGCCACCTGATGCCCCTGTTGGATCATCTGCTGCACCAGTGCCTCCTTGGTGGCCACCCAGCCGCCCACCATGAAAAAGGTGCCCTTCACACCGCGCTGGTTCAGCGCCTCCACCACCTGTGGCGTCCAGGTCTTGTTGGGCCCGTCGTCAAATGTGATGGCCACCAGCTTCACAGCCCCCGCCCGGGCCGGCAGCATCAGATGGATTGCCAGCACCAAGGTCAAAACCGCAGCCCACCGCCGCATGGATCTCATGAATGTCTCCTCCTCGCTTGTCTGCCTGTATCATTTCCTGAACGGGCTGAATTTCTCCCGGTAAATTCCGCAAGGTGCACAGGCGCCTGCGGCACTTCATGTTATAAGACGAAAACAGGGCACATCTTGTAACAAGATGTGCCCTGTTTTTTTATTCTGTCTCTATTCTGAAACTTTCCGCTCCCCTGTCGCACGGCGGTTTTGCATTTCCGCAGCGATTGCCGCAGACCGCCCTCAGCGGATGGAAAGAGGCTTTCTCAGCCCGCCTGACGATAGGCGTTGCCGTTGTAGCGGCCGCCGAAGAAGTAGTCAAACAGATCGTAGGGGTCCACGGCGCTGCCGTCCTGGGTGCTGTTCTGCTCCGTCTGGGTCTGGGAGCTGTCGTTGGACTGGTCCTGGGCAGGCACCGCGTCCCACGTGACATCCACCGTCATTTCCTTGCCGTCCCGGTAGATGGTGAACGTGGCGGTGTCGCCGGCGGAGTACTGCTTTTTCACCACGTTGAGATCATCCATGGTCGCAATGTCCGTGTCGCCCACCTTGGTGATCACGTCGCCCATCTTGAGGCCCGCCTTATCCGCGGCGCTGCCCTCTTCCACAGAGTAGACAAATACGCCGGTGGTGACATCGTAGCGGTACTGGGCGGCCATCTGCTCGGTCATGGAGCCGCCGGTAATGCCCAGATAGGGCTTGTTGGTCACATAGCCATTGGTCATGATGTCCTGGATCATGGCGATCACGTCGTTGATGGGGATGGCGAAGCCCAGGCCCTCCACGGTCTCACTGTTGGAGTCGCTGGAGTACTTGGCGGACACGATGCCCACCACCTCGCCGTAGCTGTTGAGCAGCGGGCCGCCGGAGTTGCCGGGGTTGATGGACGTATCGGTCTGGATCATGTTGAAGGGAGTGCCGGAGACGTTGATGGCACGGTTCACACTGGAGACCATGCCGCCGGACATGGAGAAGGTCAGCTCGCCCAGGGGGTTGCCGATGGCCAGCACGTGGTCGCCCACATTCAGGGTGTCGCTGTCGCCCACGGTGACAGGCTGGAGATCATCTGCCTCCACCTTGATGACGGCGATATCGTAGTCCTCGTCTCCGCCCACATACTTGGCATCGTACTCATCGCCGTTGTACATGGTGACCTTCACGGTGTCGGCCCCTTCCACCACATGGTAGTTGGTGACGATATAGCCGTCCTTGGTGAGGACGAAGCCGGAGCCGGCGGAGGCGGTCTGTACCGGCTGACCGAAGAAGTTGGTGCCGGAGGTGCCCGTGGTATTGATGGACACCACGCTGTTGACGTTGGCGGCATAGACCTCCGCGTCACTCATCTCCGTCTTGCCGTCCACAGTCTTGAGGGATACCTCTGTGGCGGGACGGCTGGAAACATTGATGCTGGTGGAACTGCCGCCGGCAGCCCAGGCCACGCCGCCGCCCACGGCACCGCCCAGCAGCGCACAGCAAAGGCCCAGCGCCGCGATCTTGACTCCAAGACGATTCTTTTTCACAGGCTTCATCTCCTGGACAGGTTCGTTTTTCCCGGTGTCACCGCCGGGCACGGACTCCACGGGCTCCATCTTCTCGCCCTGGGGCTCGCTGCCGTCTTTGCGGTATGTGTAGTGATACAGATTCTGTTCGTCGTTATACATAATCGATTCCTCCTATTATGTATCCCGTATTTCTCTTTTGCAGAACAGAGAATAACAGGAAATCATGTCGAATGTGTGAAACGGTTTTGCACGTTTTATGAACTCTTTCCGTTTGTCTGGCTTCAGTATAGGGTGGCAAGCTTAAAAATGCCTGAAAACATTTTAAAGGAACTTTGAACGAATCTCCGGCGGGTGCGGCGTCAAAAAGGTGTTTGCCGCCGGAGAGAACTGTGGTATGATATTTCAGATGAAATCTGTGGCTGAAAAGGAGCAACGCCATGCTGAAAGTGGAAAACGTCAAGCTCTCGCCGGGAGACGGTATGGAGGGGCTGACCAGGGAAGTCGCCCGAATTTTAAAGGTACGGGAAAAGGACCTGACTGATCTTCGGGTGGTACGGCGCAGTGTGGACGCCCGGGAGGACGTGCGCCTGGTGTACGCGGTGGAGGTCTCCGTCCGGGATGAGGCGGCAGTGGTGAAACGCTGCCACAGCAAGAAGGTCTCCCGTGCGGTGCCGGTGCCGTCCTACACGCTGCCCGAGCCCCGTCCCGCCCCCGACATTCCTCCGGTGGTGACAGGCGCGGGACCGGCAGGCCTGTTCGCCGCGCTGGTGCTGGCCCGGGCGGGCATGAAGCCGATTTTGCTGGAGCGGGGCCGCAGCGTGGAACAGCGCAAGGAAGATGTGGAGCGCTTCTGGCGCACCGGCGTGCTGGACCCGGGGTCCAACGTGCAGTTCGGGGAGGGCGGCGCCGGTGCCTTTTCCGACGGCAAGCTCAACACCGGCACCCGGGATGTGCGCCACCGCTTCATTCTGGAGACGCTGGTAGCATGCGGCGCGCCGGAGGATATTCTGATTGACGCCAAGCCCCATGTGGGCACCGACTTTCTCCACGTCGCCCTGGTAGGCCTAAGGCAGGAGCTTTTGTCCCTGGGGGCGGATATCCGCTTTGAGCACCGTCTTTGCGGCATCCGGACTGAGGGCGGTGCCGTGACCGGCATCACCGTGGAAACCCCCCACGGTCTGGAGACGCTGCCCTGCCGCCGATTGATCCTCTGCCCCGGCCACTCTGCCCGGGACACGTTTTTCATGCTGCGGGATCTGGGGGTTCCCATGGAGGCCAAACCCTTCGCTGTGGGCGTGCGCATCGAGCACCGGCAAAGCGACTGCGACGCCGCCCAGTACAAGCGCTATGCCGGACACCCCGGCCTGCCCGCCGCCAGCTACAAACTCTCCTGTCACCTGGAAAACGGCCGTGCGGCTTACTCCTTCTGCGTCTGCCCCGGCGGTGAGGTGGTGGCCGCCGCCTCGGAGGAAGGCCGGGTGGTCACCAACGGCATGAGCGCCTTCGCCCGGGACAAGGAGAACATCAACGGCGGCTTTTTGGTAAACGTCACGCCGGAGGACTTCGGCGGCGACGGCGACGTGCTGGCAGGCGTGGCGTTTCAGCGGAAGCTGGAAGAGGCGGCCTTTTCCCTGGGCGGCGGCGATTACCGTGCCCCTGCCCAGCGGGTGGAGGACTTCCTGGCGGGACGCCCCTCCACCGGTCCCGGCCGGGTACGCCCCAGCTATCGCCCCGGCGTCACCTGGACGGACCTGCACCAGTGTCTGCCCCCCTTCGTGGCAGACACCCTGGCCCAGGCCCTGCCGGTCCTGGGCCGCAAGCTCCGGGGCTACGACGATCCGGACGCCGTGCTCACCGCCGTGGAGAGCCGTTCTTCCTCCCCCGTCCGCATTCCCCGGGACGAGACATATCAGTCCGCCCTGCGGGGGCTATACCCCTGCGGAGAGGGGGCCGGATACGCCGGCGGCATTCTCTCCGCCGCGGCGGACGGCATGCGGGCCGCTGAGCACGTGTGCCTGGCCGAGTCCGGCGACTGAACTCAAGCGATCAACCAAAGGAGGTTTTCTTATGTCCCGCGATATCTGCATCTATCAGGAGTACCTGACCGATGCCCACAAATCCCAGATCCGGTCCGCGGCAGAAAAGGCCGGCTTCGTGCCCCACTTTTTCACCCTGGATCAGTTTGATGAGGCCCGGGAATGTTTGCAGCACTGCGAGGTGCTCTTCGCCCACTCCCCCGAGCTTCTGCGGGCGGCGCCCGCCTCACTGCAGTGGTACTGCTGCTCCTTCGCCGGAGCGGACCCCTACTGCAAAAATGACGGCATCTTTGCCAATCCCGACTGCATGCTTACCAACTCCGCCGGGGCCTACGGCGTCACCATCTCCGAGCATCTCATCATGGTGACCCTCATGCTCATGCGGCGGATGCCCGAGTACGCCCAGGTGGTGCAGCGCCGGGGCTGGTCCAACCAGCTGCATGTGCGCTCCATCCGGGGAAGCGACTTCACCCTGCTGGGCACCGGAGACATCGGCACCACCTTCGCCCGCAAGCTCCGTGCCCTGGGTGCCGCATCCATTACCGGCGTCAACCGCTCCGGACGCTGCCCGGATGAGGTCTATGACCGGGTGGTGCCCATCTCCGATCTGGACACGGTGCTGCCCGACGCCCATGTGCTGGTCATGTCCCTGCCCGGTACGCCGGAGACGGCGGGCATTCTCTCCCGTGCGCGGCTGGACCTGCTGCCCCGGGATGCCTTCGTCATCAACGTGGGCCGGGGCAGTGCCATCGACCAGGATGCCTTGGTGGAGGCCCTCAACTCCGAGCGCATCGCCGGCGCCGCCCTGGACGTGATGGTGCCCGAGCCCCTGCCGGAGGATCATCCCCTGTGGAGTGCCAAAAATCTGGTGCTCACCCCCCATGTGGCCGGCAATATGTCCCTGGGCTACACCTGCGACATGACCGTGGATATGTTCTGCGAAAATCTGGCCCGTTATGCCGCCGGAGAGCCCCTTGCCCATCTGGTGGACCGGAAGCGGGGCTATTGAGGCACTTGTCTATACGATTTTTTAGGAAAGGAAGCATCTCCCCATGAATAACTTTACATTCTACGCACCCACCCTCTTCGCCTTCGGCGACGGAGAAGAGAAAAAGACCGGCGAGCTGGTGCGCCGCTTCGGCGGCACGAAGGTACTGCTGGTCTACGGCGGCGGCTCCGTCAAGCGCAACGGTGCCTACGACGCCGTCACCGCCTCCCTGACCCAGGCGGGGCTGCCCTATGTGGAGCTCTCCGGCGTCCACGCCAACCCCCGCAGCGGCAAGGTGTACGAGGGCATCGACCTTTGCCGGAAGGAGGGTGCGGACTTCCTGCTGGCCCTGGGCGGCGGCTCTGTCATCGACACCGCCAAGGCCATCGGCATGGGCGCCGGCTACGACGGGGACTTCTGGGACTTCTTCACCGGCAAGACGCCCATCACCACCACGCTCCCCGTGGGCACCGTGCTGACCATCTCCGCCGCCGGCAGCGAGGGCAGCGACAGCTGCGTCATCACCCAGGAGGCAGGCAACCTCAAGTGGGGCTGCCCCAAGAGCGATGCCATCCGTCCCAAGTTCTCCATCCTCAATCCCCGCTACACCTGCTCCCTGCCCGCCTATCAGACCGCCAGCGGCGCCGTGGACATGCTGGCCCACATCTGTGAGCGCTATTTCACCAACACCGCCGACGTGGCACTGACGGACCGCCTGTGCGAGGCCCTTATGCGCACGGTGGTGGACGCCGCGCCCCGGGCCATCGCCAACCCGGATGACTACGCCGCCCGGGCCGATCTCATGTGGACCGGTATGCTGGCCCACAACAACTCCTGCGGCGTGGGCCGGGACCAGGACTGGGCCAGCCATCAGATGGAGCATGAGCTCTCCGCCTTCTACGACTGCGCCCACGGTGCCGGCCTTGCAGTGGTGATGCCCGCCTGGATGGAGTACGTGCTGCCCCACAATCCCATGCGCTTTGCCCAGTTCGCCCAGCGCGTGTTCGGCTGCGAGATGGACTATGCCTGCCCGGAGCGCACCGCCCGGGAGGGTGTGGAGCATCTGCGGTCCTTCTTCCGCTCTTTGGGCATGCCCACCACCTTTGCCGAAATCGGCGCCGACCCCAAGGACATTCCCGCCATGGTGGCCCACCGGGCCGAAAAGCCGAACGGCTTCCCCTTCGGCGGCTTCGTGAAAATCGGCCCCGACGAGATGGAGGCCATTTTGCGTCTGGCTGCCCGGTAAAAAGAAAAAGGAGGCTCTCTGAGAGAGCCTCCTTGAATCATTCAGCTTTTTAGGCTGGCAACAGATCCATTATCTGTTGACAGCCATGGCGCCACCCAGTACGACCAGAGAAACAATCGCGTACAGCATATCGGGCACCTCCTTCTTCCTTGATGTTGTCTGTATGATACCACAGCCGCTTGGGAAAGACATTGAGGTTCTTGCCAACTTGCAAAAAATCGTTTACCTGCTCAATTCGTCAAAAAGTTGCTGTGTTTTTTGTGTAAAATAACATCCAGCATTCTTTTTGCCCCGGAAAGCCGATCTCTGTCCGGCCACAGCCGGTCGGCAGTCTTTCCCATTTTATAAAATCTTGCGGTGGCCGCTGATTTTCCCCAGAAAAGGAGATGCACCATGCCGGATCTACAAGTACAATGCTTTGTCAAACGGGACTTCCAGCCGGTGTTCACACCGGAAAACATGCCCAGGCTGTTGTATATCAGCCGCCGGGAGCCCTTTGACCAGGCCCGTCCCCGCCTGCTCCACGCCCATCCGGACTTTACGGAGGCCATGCTCATCCGCAGCGGCAATGCCCGCTTCCTCATCGGTGAGCAGACCTACGATGTGCACAGCGGAGATCTGCTGCTGTTCAACAGCGGGGTCGTCCACGACGAGCTCTCCCCCGCCGCCGACAGCGCCATCGACAGCTGCTGCGCCGCCTTCAGCGGGCTGCATCTGCCGGGACTGCGGCCGGGGGCCATGATCCCCGACGATGCCCCCGCCGTGTACCACGTGGGGGCGGAGTGCGAGGATCTTTGGACGCTTTACGACATGATGTACCGCTATCTGTCCGCCGACGCGCCAGGCTGCGAGGCCTTCTGTCACCACCTGCTGCTGTCGCTGCTGGGACGCATTCTCTATCTGACGGGGACGGTGCCCCACCGCCAGAGCGTGGAGACGGAGCAAAGCGCCCTGGGCCTGCGGGTCAAGGACTATATCGACGCCCACTACACCGAGCCGCTGACCTTACAGCAGATCGGCCAGGCCCTCCATGCCAGTCCCTACTACCTGGCCCACGCCTTCAAGGAGTCCTGCGGCATCGCTCCCCGGCAGTACCTGCTCCGCCGCCGGATCGGAGAGGCCCAGAACCTGCTCATCTCCACAGACCTGCCCATCTCCCGCATCGCCGAGATGGTGGGCTATGACACCCAGAACTACTTTGACCTGCAATTTTCCAAATTTGTAGGGATGCCGCCCCGGAAATACCGGCTCTCCTTCCAGGTAAAACCCGGCGAATCATGAAAAAGAACGTGCCCTGCGGAAGTTCCGCAGGGCACGTTTTGCTGTATGGAATCAGTCCTGAAGTCCCATGGACTCCCACCTGTGGCCCCGGAAGCGGGGTACGAAAAACAGTACCCGCACCAGCCAGTCGATGAACATGGCCATCCAGATGCCGACCACGCCGAACCCCCAGTAACGGCCCAGCAGAATGCCGAAGCCCACCCGCATGGTCCACATGGACACGCTGGACACCAGCAGCGTAAACCGGGTGTCGCCGGCGGCACGGAGGGCCTGGGGCAGCGTGAAGGCCGCAGGCCAGAGCAGTGCGCCCACGATTCCGTGCATCCAGATCACCGTGCGTGCATAGTCCGTGGCCTCCGGAGAGACGCTGTACAGCTTCAAAATCAGCGGCAGCACTGCCAGCACCAGTGTGATGGTCCCGGCCATATAGATGTAGGTCCGGGCCAGCAGCTTCTTCGTGTAGTACCGGGCCCGCTCATAGCTGCCCGCCCCCATGCACCGGGACACCACCGTCACCATGGCAAGGCCCAGGGCGTTGCCGGGCACGCACTGGAACGTGGTCACCGTGTTGCCGATGGCATTGGCCGCCACGGAGGCGGTGCCCAGAACGGACACCGTGGAAAGGAGCAATATCTTGCCCAGCTGGAACATGCCGCTCTCCAGCCCGTTGGGTACGCCGAAACGCAGGATGTTCTTGACCACATACCGGTCATGTTTCAGGGAGATCCTCTCCACCTGCAGGGGCAGATCCTTCCGCCGCAGCAGAATCAGCATGGCCGCCGCAGCCACCATCCGGGACACCGTGGTGGGAATGGCCACGCCCTCCACACCCCGGTGCAGTCCGAAGATCAGGATGCTGTTGCCCACCACGTTGACCAGGTTCATGCCCAGGGAAACCCACATGGAGATCTTGGAGTTGCCCATGACCCGGAACAGCGCCGCGCCGGCATTGTAGACTGCCAAAAACGGAATGGATGCCTCTACGATCATGTAATAGGTGTTGGCGTAGGCGGCCACGTCCGGCTCCACCTGGCCGAACACCACGCCCAGTACAAAGCCCTTGCACAGGTAGAAGAGCACCATCACCGCCAGGGACACCTCGGTCATAAAGAGCAGCAGCTGCTCACCGGCGTGTCCCGCCTTGGCCTGCTCCCGCCGCCCCAGATACTGCCCGGCAATTACGGCGCCGCCGGTAGCCAGGGCGGAAAAGGCGTTTACCAAAAGGACGTTCACCGTGTCCACCAGGGACACGGCGGAGATAGCCGCCTCGCCTACCTGGGACACCATCACCGAGTCGCACAGGCCCACCGTAATGGCCAGGAGCTGCTCGATGACCAGCGGGACGATCAGGCGATGCAGATCCTCCTTGCTGAATTCCACTGTCAATCGTTTTTCTTCCATTTGCTCGCTTCTCTCGTATGAAAATCGGTCCGCCTGTCACCGGAACTCCCGGGGACTCATGTGAAAGGTATTCTGGAAGGCCCGCAGGAACGTGGAGTACTCGGAAAAGCCCGCCTGCTCCGCCGCCTTCATCACCGGCATTCCGCCCCGGATCAGCTCTCCCGCCCGCAGCAGCCGCTTCTGGCTGATATACTGATGGACCGTGTAGCCGGTGACTGCCTTGAACCGGTGCATCAGGTAATACCGGCTCAGGTAGAACCGCCCTGCCAGGGTGTCCACCGTCAGCTCCTCCGTCAGGTGCTCGGCAATGTAGTGCAGTATCTCGTCCATCTTCGGGTCCACCCGGTAGCTGTCCCGCTGCTCCTGGGCGGTGCGGTCCCGCAGGATATCCCGGTTCACCGAGATGAGCAGCTGCTGACACAAGGTGTCGGCCATTCTGGACGCGCCGAACTCCCCGGAGTGGAGGGACTGCTCCAGCTGCTGAAAAAGCTGCATATAGTGCAGCCGTCGCTCCGCGCCGAAGCGCAGCAGGTGGAACCCCCGCTGGCGGGCCGTTTCAAAGCAGGTGTCCAGCCCCTCGCCAGGGTCACTGCGGCTGCGCAGCCAGTCCCGTCCCAGCCAGACCACCACCCGCTCATAGGGCTCCGCCGGGTCAATGATGGGCCGGTGGATCATATTGTGCTGCACCAGCAGCACGTCCCAGGGGCGCAGGAAATAGGTGACGCCTTCCACCACGTAGGACACCTTGCCGCCCAGCAATAAAATCAGCTTGTCGAACTCATGGTAGTGGTAGTCCAGCTTCTGGGCCCGGGTATCCTTCAGATGGAACAGGCGGAAGTCCTCATGGAGATACCCGCGCTTTCCCGCCTCGCTCTGATCCGGCACAAAGCACTCCCCCTTTCACGAACGGGCTTTATCTTACCGCACATTTTACAATTTCTCAACCGGAATTTCACACAAACCATACAAATATTTCTCTCTTTCTTTCGTAAAAACCTCCGTGGGCACCACAAAACTTTTTGTATACACCTTTTGAAAAATTTGCTATACTTAGGAGAAATGAAAAACGAAGGAGGTTCTCTTCATGAGCCTTGCCGATACGCTCTTTATCCAGAACTGCCGCGACATCCTCGACCACGGCGTCTGGGACACCGACCGGGAAGTCCGCCCCCGGTGGGCCGACGGCACCCCCGCCCACACCATCAAAAAATTCGGCATCGTCAACCGCTACGACCTGCAATCCGAGTTCCCCATCCTCACCATCCGCCGCACCTACTGGAAAACGGCCCTGAAAGAGCTTTTGTGGATCTGGCAGAAAAAGTCCAACAACATCCACGATCTGGACGCCCACATCTGGGACCAGTGGGCGGACGAGACAGGCTCCATCGGCAAGGCCTACGGCTACCAGCTCTCCGTCAAGCATCACTATCCGGAAGGGGACATGGACCAGGTGGACCGGGTGCTCTACGACCTTTCCCACAATCCGGCCTCCCGGCGCATCATGACCAACCTCTATAATTTTCAGGATCTCCACGAGATGCACTTGTATCCCTGCGCCTATTCCATGACGTTCAACGTCTCCGGCAACGTCCTCAACGCCATTTTGAACCAGCGCAGTCAGGACATGCTGGCCGCCAACAACTGGAACGTGGTCCAGTACGCCATTTTGGTCCACATGTTCGCCCAGGTCTCCGGCCTGGTTCCCGGTGAGCTGGTGCACGTCATTGCCGACGCCCACATTTACGACCGGCACGTGCCCATTGTGGAAAAAATGCTCACCCAGACCCCCACGCCGGCGCCCCGCTTCTCCATGGATGATTCCATCCGGGATTTCTACGCGTTCACACCCGAGAGCTTCTCCCTGGAGGGCTACACCCCCGCCCCCTTCGACGAGAAGATTCCCATTGCCATCTGAGGAGGTTTTGCCATGAACGCCATTGTTGTCGCAGACCGCAACTGGGCCATTGGCCGGGACGGCGGATTGCTCTTTTCCCTGCCTACGGACATGAAGCGCTTCCGCTCTCTGACCATGGGCGGTGCTGTAATCCTGGGCCGCAAGACTCTGGAGTCCTTCCCCGGCGGCCGCCCCCTGCCCGGACGAAAAAACATCGTCATCACCCACCAGAAGGGCCTGACCATCGAGGGAGCCGCCGTGGTGTCCAGCCTGGCAGAGGCCGTGGACGCCGCCGGGGAGATCTCCCCGGATCAGCTGTGGGTCATTGGCGGCGGCAGCGTCTATACGGCGCTGCTCTCCCGCTGCAAGCGGGTGTATCTCACCCGGGTGGACGCCCAGGCCGAGGGGGCCGACACCTTCTTCCCCAACCTGGACAAGCTGCCCGGCTGGGAAGTGGAGCACGAGAGTGAACCCATTACGGAAAACGGTCTCACCTTCCGATTTGTAGATTATATTAACCGAAAGATTTAATATATAGATTAGAAAAGCCCGCCGGCAATGCCGGCGGGCTTCTTTTAGATTCGATCTTACGGCGTCCGAGAGGCCTCCCGGGGCGGCTGCTGCGCCGGCGCCCACGCAGCCTCCTGCGCCTCAGTAGCCTGGTCCAGCGCCACGGTCTCTCCCTCCCGCCAAAGCAGGACGGCATCCTCACCAAGTCCAAAATACACTGCCTCCTGTCCCTGGCTTGTGTTGGAAAAGTCACTGAACAGGGCAGCGCCTCCCGTGCGATAGCTCTTGTTATCGAGATTCAGCAGCTCCGTCCGAAGGATGGTGCGCTTCAAATAATAGTGGAGGCCATCCTCCTGCACCTTCCAGGTCAGGCAGGTCCAGAGTTTTTCTCCCTCTTCATACGTCCACTCCACACCGACAGCCCCGCTTTGCAGCCGGTATGCCTGTACCGTATACTCCTCCCCGGTCATGGGGATCACCGTCCAGTCGGTCAGAAACCACCCGGCTGCCGCCAGCGCCGCGCACACCGCCGCTGCGATGAGCGCCCCTTTCCACCACGACCGGCGCCGGTCCTTTTTCCACTCCCGGGAAATGGCCCGCACCGGCGATGCCTCGTCGGGGACAAGCGGCTCCGCCTCCGGCAAGGGCGCGTCCATGGCGCTCAGTTCCGCCCGGCAAGCCGGGCACGTTTTCAGATGCTCCTCCACCGCCGCCCGGCTAGCCTGAGAGCAGGCCCCGTCGTGATAAAGGGGCAGCAGATCCCGTATGATCTCACAGTCCATCCAATCCCTCCTTCAATTTTGCCCGGGCCCGGAAATACGTCACCCGCGCCCAGCTCTCCGTCTTGCCGAACAATTCCCCGATCTGGGAAAATGGCAGCTCTCCGAACGTCCGCAGGGAAAACACCTCTTTGTAAGGCTCCGGCAAACCGTGGAGCAGCCGGTGCAGCTGCCGGGCCGTCTCCTGCCGGGCAAACCCCTCTTCAATGCCGCCGTCTCCCCGCTCCGCATCGTCCTGCGAATATTTGGCCCGCTCCCGGCACAGCGTCAGGTACTGGTTGCGGGCGATGCGGCACAGCCACAGCCGCAGGGGGCACTGTCCCCGGAAACTGTCAATGGCAGTCAGCGCCTTGAAAAACGTCTCCTGGGTCACCTCCTCCGCCGTATGGACATCCCGGCTCAGCGCCAGCACATAGCGGTATACGTCCGCAAAGTATTGGCGGTACACCGCCTCAAAATCCTCCACCCGCTCACCTCCCTCATCCAAGGGACGCACATCGTCCCCATTCGTTACAAAATTGGGCTGTACCGTGTCTGTGTCCGTCCGGAAAAGACACGTTGTCTTTCTGAAAATTTTATTATATAATAAAAATCTACTCACTTGGGAGAGGAGGACCCCTATGGCGGATCTGGACACCAGCGTACAGTATATCCACGGCATCGGACCGGCGCGGGCCAAGAGCCTCGCCAAACTGGGCATTTCCACCTTGGGCGACCTGATCTCCTGGTTCCCCCGACGCTATGAGGACCGCAGCGCCGTCCGCCGCATTGCCGATCTGGAGGCGGGAGAGAGCGCCTGCGTGGAGGCCATGGTGGCCGCGCCGCCCACGCTGTCCCACATCCGCAAGGGGATGGACCTCATCAAGGTCCGGGCGGTGGATGAAAGCGGCGTGCTGGACGTGACCTTTTTCAATCAGACTTGGCTTAAAGACAGCCTCCGCCAAGGCGAGACATATCTTTTTTACGGCCGGGCTGAGGGAAACCTGCTGCGCAAGCAAATGGCCTCCCCGGTGGTGGAGCCGGTGGGTCGCCGGGAGCAGACCGGACGCATCGTCCCCATCTATCCCCTGACCGCTGGGGTCAGTCAGCTGATGCTCTCCCGGTCCATCCGCCAGGGGCTGGACGCGTGCACCTCTATTTTGCCCGACGCCCTGCCTGATGACGTGCGGCAGTCCCACCAGCTGTGCCGCATCGGCTTTGCCTATGAGAACATCCACTTTCCCGCCTCGCCGGAGGCACTGGAGCTGGCCCGCAGACGGCTGGCCTTTGAGGAGCTGTTCCTCTTCTCATTAGGCCTGGCCCGGCTCCGCAGCCGGCGGGAGGTGGCGGAGGTAGCTCCCTGCCGTGATGTGGACATGGCTCCTTTTTATGCCGCCCTTCCCTTCACCCTTACCGACGCCCAGCGCCGCTGTGTGGACGAGGCTCTTTCAGACATGCGCTCCGGCCGGCCCATGAACCGGCTGTGTCAGGGCGACGTGGGCTCCGGCAAGACCATGGTGGCCGCCGCCTGCGCCTATTTCATGGTCAAGGGCGGCCGTCAGGCGGCGCTGATGGCCCCCACGGAGATCCTGGCCCAGCAGCACTACGAAAATTTGGCCCCCCTGCTGGAGGGACTGGGCGTCCGCTGCGCGCTGCTGACCGGCTCCACCTCCGCCAAAATAAAGCGCTCCGTCGGCGCCCAGCTGGCCGCCGGGGAGATCGGCTTTGTAATCGGCACCCACGCGCTCTTGTCCCAGGGGGTGGAGTTTTCCGACCTGGGGCTGGTGGTCACCGACGAGCAGCACCGCTTCGGCGTAGCCCAGCGGGCCTCCCTGGCTGCCAAGGGCACCCATCCCCACACGCTGGTCATGTCCGCCACCCCCATTCCAAGAACGCTGGCACTGATCCTGTACGGCGACCTGGATGTATCCGTCATCGACCAGCTGCCCCCCGGCCGCAAGGCCGTGGAGACCTTCTCCGTACCCGGCAGCTACCGTCCCCGGATCTACGCCTTTTTGCACAAGCAGGTAGACGAGGGACGGCAGGCCTACATCGTCTGCCCCATGGTGGAGGAAGCAGACCAGCCGGGCGACGAGCGCAAGGCCGTCACCGCCTACGCCCAAAAACTGCGGCAGGAGGTATTCCCGGACCTGCGCGTGGCGGTGGTCCACGGGAAGATGAAGCCCCGGGAAAAGGAGGCGGTCATGGCGGCCTTTTCCGCCGGCGAAGCGGACATTCTGGTATCCACCACCGTCATCGAAGTGGGCGTGGACGTGCCCAACGCCTCCGTCATGGTGGTGGAAAACGCGGATCGCTTCGGCCTCAGCCAGCTCCACCAGCTGAGGGGCCGGGTCGGACGGGGCAGTCACCAGTCCTACTGTATTTTGATCTCGGACAACAAACACGAGGAAACCCGCCAGCGTCTCAAGGTCATGACAAAGACCAACGACGGCTTCCGCATCGCCGAGGAGGATCTGCGGCTGCGGGGCCCCGGCGACTTCTTCGGCCAGCGCCAGCACGGACTGCCGGGACTGAAGGTAGCCGACTTGGGCTGCGACACCCAGCTTCTGCGGCAGGCTCAGGCCGCCGCGGAGGAACTGCTCTCCCGGGACCCCACCCTTTCCACCTGTCCCGCCACAGCAGAGCAGGTGACGCGGCTTTTCACTCAGAAAGGCGACAGCCTGAACTAAAGAATTTTGAGAGGAGACCAACATGGACAGAAAACTCACGGGAAAGGAATATCTCTTCCTTTCCTCCATGCTCTTCGGCCTGTTTTTCGGGGCCGGCAACCTGATCTTCCCCGTCCACATGGGACAGCAGTCCGGCTCCGCCGTATGGGCTGCCGCCGCCGGATTCT
The DNA here is from genome assembly GCF_900546705.1 of uncultured Oscillibacter sp. GTDB lineage: Bacteria > Bacillota > Clostridia > Oscillospirales > Oscillospiraceae > Oscillibacter. Next base: position 32,104 of record NZ_URDP01000012.1, read on the forward strand.
GCCTCACCGGCGTAGGACTGCCGCTTTTGGGCATCGCGGCTCTGGGTGCTTCCCGCAGCGACGGTCTTTTTGAGCTCAGCTCCCTGGTGGGCCGCAAATACAGCTACTTTTTCACCTGCCTGCTGTATCTGACCATAGGGCCTCTGTTTGCCATTCCCCGCACGGCCACAGTCTCTTTCTCCGTGGGCATCCAGCCCCTGCTGCCCCAGGAGCACACGCAGATCGCCCTGTGCATCTTCTCGGCGCTGTTCTTTTTGATTGTGCTGTACTTCTCCCTGCGTCCCTCCGGCATTCTCACCTGGGTGGGAAAGATCCTCAACCCGCTGTTTCTGGTGTTTCTGGCCATTCTCACCGTCACCGCCCTGGTCCAGCCCATGAGTGCCGTGGGCGCCTCGGAGCCCACCGGCGCCTACGCGACAACCAGTTTTTTCCAGGGTTTTCTGGACGGCTACAACACCATGGACGCCCCGGCGGCCCTGGCTTTCGGCATCGTGCTCATCACAGCCATCCGCGGGCTCGGCGTCCAGTCCCCGGGTGCCATCTCCGTCAGCACGGTCAAGGCGGGATTTTTCAGCTCCGTGCTTATGGCGGGCATCTATGTGATGCTGGCAGTGGTGGGCGCCCAGTCCCGGGCAGTATACGGCATCTGCGCTGACGGCGGCGAAGCCCTCTATCGGATCGCCACCCACTACTTCGGCACTCTGGGCGGCGTGCTGCTGGGCATCACCGTTACCGTGGCCTGCCTGAAAACGGCCATCGGCCTCATCACCTCCTGCGCCGCCACCTTTGAAGAGCTGTTCCCCCGCTCCCTGAGCTACAGGACCTACGCAGTGATTTTCTGCGTGTTCTCCTTCGCTGTGGCCAACTTCGGACTCAGTCAGATCATTCTCTTGTCATTGCCGGTGTTGATGTTCCTCTATCCCCTGACCATCACCCTGACGCTGCTGGGCCTTACCGGCCGGTGGTTCGGCTATGACCGGCGGGTGTTCGTGGCCGTAACGGTACCCACCGCCCTGGCCGCCGCGCTGGATTTTCTCCGCTCCCTGCCCGCAGGTGCCCAGGAACTGCTCCACACCCAGATGATCCTGGAACCTGCCGCCCGGGTACTGCCCTTCTTCTCCCTGGGCATGGGATGGGTCATCCCCGCCTGTCTGGGACTTGTCGTAGGCCTGTGCCTGCACATATTCAGCCGGAAAAGCGCCTGAACAAAAAAGCAGCCTCCCATTTGAAAATGGGAGGCTGCTTTTTTCTTTACAAATGTCCCCGGTTCAGCTCCCGGGTGTAGAGCCTGGTCACGTACTGCATGTGGGAGCGCATGATCTGCTCGGCCCGCTCCGGCTCGTTGGCAAGGATGGCCACCATGATGTTCCAGTGCTGGCTGGCGGACTGGTCATCCACCTCCGGCAGCAGGGCCCGGTTGCGGCTGAGGTACTCGGTGATCTGTACCATCAGACTCTGGAGGCTGCGGCGCAGGTACTCGTTGTCTGCAATATCCGCTACCGCCAGGTGAAAGTCAAAGTCCCGTTCCAGCTGATAGTCCACATCCCGGGCAATGGCGTAGCTGAGGGGCTGGCGCAGCTTGTCGCCGTCCGCCGCCACGGCCTTCTGGGCCGCCAGATACACCAGAGCGCACTCCAATGCCGCCCGGGTCTCCAATAATTTTTCAAACTGCGATTCCATATCTCTCTCCTCCCCAGGTCACTTCAGCTGGTCCAGCGTCAGAGAGAAACTGTCCAGGAATGTGTCCATAAAATACTGCACTTCCGGCAGACCGTAGCTCTCCAGGGCCGCGCGGGTCTGCTCCGCCGCCTGGCGGAACTCCCCGTTGCCCGCCTTGAGCTCCTCCAGGCACTTGATGTACGCCGACAGCTTGTCCGCCGCCTTCACCAGTGCCGCCGTCTCGCCGTCGCGCACTTCCAGCACAGGCGCATAGGCCGCCTGCAGCTGCGGCGGCACCATGTCCAAAAGCCGCCGGGCCGCCACCGCCTCCACGTCCTTATAGGCCGTGCGGATGGCGGGGTTCATATACTTGATGGGCGTTGGCATATCGCCGGTAAAAATCTCGCCGGCGTCGTGGTAGAGCGCCGCCACCGCCACGGCCCCGGCGTCCACGCTGCCGCCGAAACGCTCATTGCGGATCACCGCCAGGGCATGGGCCAGCACCGCCACCTGATGGCTGTGCTCCTGAACGTTCTCCGGCGCGGTGTTGCGCATGAGCGCCCAGCGCTGGATAAAACGCATACGAAAAATGTAGGCAAAAAAATGGCTTTTCAAGGGGCTCACTCCTCGATCTTTCCGAACAGCACCCGCCCGTCGGTGCCGGTGATGCGGACGGAACGGACCTCATTGTGCAAATTCTCCCCGTCGGCCAATACCTCCATGTAGTTGGGGGCATGTCCGGAATAGCGGCCGTCCTTGGGCTGCTCGAAGAGCACCGGGTATACCTCGCCCACGCAGCTCTCCAGATACGCCTGGTGCATCCCGGCGGCCACCTGGGCCGCCCGGCGGGCCCGTTCCTCTTTGACCTGGGGACTCACCTGCTCCATCTTGGCCGCCGGCGTACCGGGACGGATGGAGTAGGGGAACAGGTGCATCTGGGCAAAGCCGCACTTACGGATAAAGTCCAGCGTGGTGGAAAACTCCTCCTCCGTCTCACCGGGGAAGCCCACGATCATATCCGTGGTGACGGCAGGGCGGTGGAAATGACGGTTCAAAAGTTCCACGGACTGAAAATACCGCGCCGTATCGTACTTGCGGTTCATGCGCTGCAAGGTGGCGTCGCAGCCGCTCTGCATGGAAAGGTGGAACTGAGGGCACAGCGTGGGGATGGCCGCCGCCCGGCGGCAGAACTCCTCCGTGACCGTGCGGGGCTCCAGACTGCCCAGCCGCAGCCGCACGCCGGGTACTGCCGCCGCCACCGCCTCCAAAAGGTCGATGAGGCTCTTGCCGCACTTGAGATCCTGGCCCCAGGAGGAGATTTCAATGCCGGTGATGACAATCTCCCGGTACCCCTGGTGTGCCAGCTGCCGGGCCTGGTCCACCGCCACGTCCAGCGGTGCCGAGCGCACCGGCCCCCGGGCGTAGGGGATGATGCAGTAGGAGCAGAAGTTTACGCACCCGTCCTCCACCTTCAGCATGGCACGGGTGCGGTTGTCCATTCCGCCGGCGGGCAGCACCTCGAAGGTGCGCCGGTCAAAGGAGCGGTCAATGGACTCGATGAGCCGCCGCTCCCGGGCGGCCTCCTCCAGAAGGTCCAGAAACCCCGCCCGATCGCCGGTGCCGGAAATCAGGTCCACATCCAGCGTCCGCATCTCCTCGGCGTGGGTCTGGGGATAACACCCGCATACAGCCAGCAGGGCGCCGGGATGCTCCCGCCGCACCCGGTGAAGCACTTTCCTGGACTTCTGGTCACTGACGGCGGTGACGGAGCAGGTATTGACCACATAGGCATCCGCCGCGTCCGCAAAGTCCACCACCTGGTGGCCCCGGCCGCGCAGCAGCTGCTCCATGGCCTGGGTCTCATATTGATTCATTTTGCACCCCAAGGTGTAAAAGGCAACTTTCATGGAATCTCCTTGCACTTTCCTGGAATTCTTTATATAATGGTTAGGCTGTTTTTTATTCATTATACTTTGATTTTCTCCGTTGGGCAACCCCCAATGAAAGGAGCCTTGCTATGGTTTATCTGGATCACGCCGCCACCACACCGGTCCCCCGGGCCGTGGCGGACGAGATGTATGCGGTATTGACGGAGCGCTTCGGCAATCCCAGTTCCCAATATCCCATGGGGCTGGAGATGAAAAAGCAGGTAGAGGCGTGGCGGGCCATTGTGGCAAAGGCCCTGGGCTGCCAGACCGGAGAGCTGTACTTCACCTCCTGCGGCACCGAGGGCGACGCCTGGGCCATTACCGCCGGCTGCTGGCAAAACCGCCGGGTGGGCAAACACATCGTCACCACCGCCGTGGAGCACAGCGCCGTGCTGGAAAGCTGCCGCTGGATGGAAAAGCAGGGCTGGGAGGTCACTTATGTGGCTCCCGAGCCTGCTACGGGCCGCATCAGCGCCGAGGCCGTTCTGGACGCCGTCCGGCCGGATACGGCCCTGGTTTCGTGCATGCTGGTCAACAACGAGCTTGGCTGCGTGTACCCCATCACCGAAATTGCAAAAGGGCTGGCCGCCAAAAATCCCCAGACGCTGCTGCACACCGACGCTGTTCAGGGCTTTATGAAGGTCCCGTTCACCCCCAAGTCCTTGGGGGCGGACTTTGTCACCATCTCCGCCCATAAGATCGGCGGTCCCAAGGGCATCGGTGCGCTGTATATCGGCCAGCGGGTCCGCAATCCCCGGCCCCTGCTGCCCGGCGGCGGTCAGGAGAGCGGACTGCGCTCCGGCACGGAGGCCACCGCCCAGATTGCCGGCTTTGCCAAGGCGGTGGAGCTGCGCCAGGCGTTTTTGAAGGAGCACCCCCACCATTTGGAGGAGATCCGGGACTACGCCCGTGAAAAGCTTGCCCAGCTGCCGGATGTGCAGTTGATCGGCCAGGGGGACGCGCCCCACATTTTGTCCATCGCTATGGTGGGCTGGCCCAGTCAGAACATCGTCAACGACCTGGGCAGCCAGGGCATCTGCATCTCCGCCGGCTCTGCCTGCCACAAGGGCAAGCCCAGCCATGTGGTGGCGTCGCTGAAGCTGCCCAAAAAGACCGCCGGCAGCGTCATCCGTCTGAGCTTCGGCCCGGAGACCACCACCGCCGACATCGACGCGTGCGCCGCTGCCCTTGCCCGCCACCACGACACCCGCATGCCCATGCTCTGAGCAGCCGGGACCATACGATAACCAAGTAAAGGAACAACCCGACATGTTACGTTATCTCCGCCGCCCGGCCGGCTTCTATAAGCGGCTTTTCCTGCTGGCTCTGCCGCTGATCCTGCAAAACCTGATTACCACCTCCCTGGGCTTTGTGGACACTTTCATGGTAGGTCTGCTGGGAGACACCCAGCTCTCCGCCGTCACCGCCGCCAACGCCCCCATTTACCTGGTTCAGGTCATTATCTTCGGCCTCATGAGCGGACTGACCATTCTGGTCAGCCAGTTCTGGGGCAAGGGGGACATGCTGGCCATCAACCGCTGCATGGGCATCGCCATGTACGCCGGCTTTACCATCGCCGCCTGTACGGCGGCAGCCATGTTCTTTTTCCCGCAGACGATTCTCTCTCTGGTGACCGACAACGCCCTTTTGATCACTGAGGGCTCCCCCTATCTGCGCATCGTGGGCATTTCCTACATCTTCAACGCCGTCAGCAGCGTGTATGTGAGCATGCAGCGCAGCGCGGAAAACCCCTTGTTCGGCATGCTGGTGTTCGCCACGTCCATGCTGCTCAATACCTTTTTGAACTACTGCTTTATCTTCGGCAATCTGGGCGCTCCGGCGCTGGGCGTTACCGGCGCCGCCATTGCCACACTGACCTCCCGCATCGTGGAGTTTTTGATCGTGGTGTGCTACGCCGCCCGCAGCCGTCGGGTCCCGCTGATTCCCCGCGCCCTGTTCCGGCCCGGTGCCGCCACAGTGCGTATGTACGTCAAGTACGCCACGCCGGTACTGCTCAACGAAACGCTCTGGGGGCTGGGCACCACCATGATGACCGTCATCATGGGCCACATGGCCATCAGCGCGGACATGCTGGCCGCCTACGCCATCATGGGCAACATCGACAAGTTCTCCACCGTCTCCTGCTTCGGTCTGGCGGGAGCCACCGCCGTCATCATCGGCAAACGGATCGGCGAGGGCGCCTCCAAGGACGAGATCTATGATCTGAGCTGGTGTTTGCTGCTGGTGGCTCTGGGCCTGGGCGTACTGCTGGGTGCCGCCCTGGGCATCGCGCTGCCCGGGGTGTTCATTCCCTACCTCTATCCCCTGTTCTCCCTGTCCCCCACGGCCACGGAGGCAGCGGCCACCATGTGCGTGGTGTACCTGCTCACCATGCCTCTCAAATCCTTTGACATTTCCAATATCACCGGTGTGCTCCGGGCCGGCGGCGACGCCGCCATGGCCTCCGTCATCGACCTGGTGCCCCTGTGGCTGACGGCGGTGCCTCTGGCCGCCCTGACAGCGCTGGTGCTGGACGCCCCTTTGATTTTCGTGTGCCTCGGTCTGTATGCGGAGAACTTCTTCAAGTGTCCCTGGGGCATCGTCCGCCTGCGCAGCCGGAAATGGATCAATGACGTAACCAGGAGTATCGCATGAGCTTTTTCTGTTGTCCCATCTGCGGTGCGCCGCTGCAGCGCGCCGGAGGCGCCCTGTGCTGCAGCCAGGGCCACAGCTTTGATACCGCCCGGGAGGGCTACACCCATCTGCTGCCCCCCAACCGCAAGCACTCCGCCGCCCCCGGCGACGACAAGGGCATGGCAGCAGCCCGCCGGGCATTTTTGTCCAAGGACTACTACGCCCCTCTGCGAGACACCCTGTGCGACCTGGCGGTGCGCCATACCGCCTCCGCTCCCGCCGTGCTGGACGCCGGCTGCGGTGAAGGGTACTACACCGGCGGCGTGTACCGTGCCCTCAAAGAGGCGGGGAAAGCGCCCCGCATGGCCGGCATCGACATCTCCAAGTTCATCCTGCGCTATGCCGCCAAGGCGGAGAAGGACATTGAGTTCGCCGTGGCCTCCTCCTATCATCTGCCGGTGGCGGACCAGTCCGTGGATCTGCTGCTGGACTGCTTTTCTCCCCTGGCCATTGAGGAATTTTCCCGGGTTCTGCGCCCCGGCGGTTCCTTTTTCTACGTGGTGCCCGGCCCCATGCACCTTTGGGAGATGAAGCAGGTGCTCTATGACACTCCCTATCCCAACGAGGAAAAGGAGACGCCCTATCCCGGCTTCCGGTATGAGGAGATCGTGCCGGTGGAGCACGCAGTGACGCTTCCCTCCCAGGAGGACATCCACGCCCTGTTCCAGATGACTCCCTACTTCTGGAAAACCCCCAGGGACGGCGTGGACCGTCTGGCGGCGCTGGAGACGCTTACTGTCCGCACGGACTTCCGCATTCACGTCTTTACCCGAATCTGAAAAGAGCCCCGCGGCAGATGCCGCAGGGCTCTTTTTGATTACCGGGCTGAGATCTTCTCCCGGCTCTGACGCAGAAATACCGACCGGACCGCGCCCACAGCTGTATCCACGCACCAGGCACCCGGTATGGCCAGCGCCGTCACCGCCGCCAGCTGCAGCAGCATCCCCCGCATGCCGACGGCAAACACCGGCTCCATCCGCAGCCGCGTGAGAATCAGCACATGGCCGAAGTACACCGTCATGGAATGGCGGGCCAGAAACGCCGTCACCGGCCGCAGCCACCTGAGATGGGCAGCCAGGGGCGGCCACAGGGCAAATACTGCCAGCAGCACCAGAGGGGTATGGACGTTGAGCGTACTCTTGATGGCCTCAATGTCCCCGGTGGCCTTGCTCTCCAGCACATATAATCCGGTGAACACCACCGCCGCCGCAGCAATGGCCGCTCTGTGCCGGGCCGCAAACTGCTGCAGGCGGCCAAGGTTTTCCCGGGTGGCCGCCATGCCCAGCACAAAGTAGAAAAGCCACGTGGGAAACAGCTGCCACAGATAGGGCCGCAGGGGGCCGGGGATGACGGAAAATCCCCCACGCTGCACCACGATGAGCTTTTCCACCCCGTAGGTGACGAGAAACGCGCCCAGCAGACAGCCGGGCGTCGACCGCTCCATCCACCGGCGCAGCAGCGGATAGAGCAGGTACAGCTGGAATATAATCGTAATAAAATACAGGTGGGGCGCCGCCTGTCCCAGCAAAAACCGGCGCACCAGAATGCCGGGGGTCAGGGACTGGTTTTCATACAGGGTATAGGCCACAAACCAGCACACGTAGGGAATCCCCAGCTTCCCGAACCGCCGCCGGTAAAACTTTGCAGGCGGCAGCGGCTTTCCCAGTCCCAGCGACGCACCCGAGAGCAGCACGAACAGCGGCACGGCAAACCGGGCCGCCTGGTTCATGACATACGCCAGGTTCATCCCGCCCAGCAAAAAGCGGCTCCCCGCCCCGATATAAGGGGCGGTCACATGAATGGCAATGACCGCCAGCATGGACACCACCCGCGCCGCGTCCAGCTCTTCCACCTTTTTCATGCAGATGGTCCTCCTTTTTCCAGCCAGCCCTGCTGTTTCGCCGAAAGCGGCCCTGTTCCATATTTTCGTATCATACCATTTGGTTCTGGTTTTTTCAACCATTTGCGCTGTGCGCCGCCTCTTTGCTCCGCCTGGGCCAGCAGCGGTTCCGCGGCCTCTCCCCCCGGCGGAAATGCCGTTGACTCCGCCAGGCGGAAGGAGTATGATGAAATAAAATCACAGCGGCCGGGCCGCTGGAAACCAGGGAAGGAGGGGCAAGATCCGCCGCGCCCGCGGGGTGCGAAAAAATGTGTATATGAGAGGGGTAACGTTCGTATGAAAAAGCTCTTTGGCAGTCTCCCGTTCCGATTGATTCTGGGAATCCTTGTGGGTGTGCTGTGCGGTACCGTATTCACGGAGAACGTGATGAAGGTGGTTGTCACCCTGCAGTACATCATGGGCCAGCTCATCAACTTCTGCGTGCCGCTGATTATCATCGGATTCATTGCGCCCTCCATCACCAAGCTGGGCGCCAACGCCTCCCGCCTCTTGGGTGTGGCCGTGGTGATCGCCTACGTCTCCTCCATCTGCGCGGCCTTCATGAGCATGGGCGCGGGCTACGCGCTGATCCCCCATCTGTCCATTGACACCAGTGTGGCAGGCCTCAAGGAACTGCCCGGTGTAGTGTTCCAGCTGGACATTCCCCAGATCATGAGCGTCATGAGCGCCCTGGTGCTCTCCGTGCTGCTGGGTCTTGCCGCCACCTGGACCAAGTCCAAGCGCACCATTGAGCTGCTGGCAGAATTCCAGGCCATCGTGCTGGATATCGTCAGCAAGATCATCATCCCCGTGCTCCCGTTCTACATCGCCACCACCTTCTGCAACCTCAGCTATGAGGGTATGATTACCCGGCAGCTGCCCGCCTTTTTGCAGATCATCCTCATCGTCATGGCCGGTCACTACATCTGGCTGGCGGTGCTGTACCTGCTGGCCGGTGCCTACTCCGGCAAGAACCCCTGGGAGGTCCTCCGCCACTACGGCCCGGCTTACCTGACCGCCGTGGGCACCATGTCCAGCGCGGCGACGCTGGCGGTTGCCCTGCGCTGCGCCGGCAAGAGCAAGGTGCTGCGGGAGGACATGGTCAGCTTCGGCATTCCCCTGTTTGCCAACATCCACCTGTGCGGAAGCGTTCTGACGGAGGTGTTCTTCGTCATGACCATCTCCCTGCTGCTCTACGGAGCCCTGCCCAGCCTGGGCACCATGATCCTCTTCTGCCTGCTGCTGGGTATCTTTGCCATCGGCGCCCCCGGTGTCCCCGGCGGCACGGTCATGGCCTCCCTGGGCCTCATCACCGGCATTTTGCTCTTTGACAACGCCGGCACCGCCCTGATGCTGGCCATCTTCGCCCTGCAGGACAGCTTCGGCACTGCCTGCAACGTCACCGGCGACGGCGCGCTGACGCTGATGCTCACCGGATACGTGGAAAAGCACGGCATCAAGGACGAGAACCTCCAGTCTCCCATTTTGTAAGCTCTCATTCCGCGGGGCCGCGTAAGCGGCCCCGCCTTTTTGAAGAAAGCCGCCCTGTGCCAAAGGCACAGGGCGGCTTTTGCATCAATTGGGTGATCCCCAGCTTAGTAGCCGTAGATCATGGAGCGGTTAATGTCCGCCAGGCAGTGGGCGCCGCACATGGCCATGGTATCGGCCAGCTCGGCCTTGAGCTTTTCCACATAGATCTTCACGCCCTCGGCGCCGCCGCCGTAGACCATGTTCACAAAGGGACGGGCAATGAGCACCGCGTCGGCGCCCAGGGCCAGGGCCTTGAACACATCCATACCGGTGCGGATGCCGCCGTCCACCAGCACGGTCATCTTGTCGCCCACGGCGTCCACGATGGCAGGCAGCACCTCGGCGGTGGCGGGGCACTGGTCCAGCACGCGGCCGCCGTGGTTGGACACCACGATGGCGCTGGCACCGGCCTCCAGGGCCTTCTTGGCGCCGGCAACGGTCATGATGCCCTTGAGGATGAAGGGCTTCTCCGCCCAGGCCACAATCTGCTTGAGCTCCTCCACGGTCTTGCTGCCGGCGGGCGGGGTCATGTTCTGCAGGAAGGGCAGTCCCGCGGCGTCGATGTCCATGGCAATGGCAAAGGGATTGGCGGCCTTCACCAGGTCCAGCTTCTCCTTGACGGTCTCCAAGTTCCAGGGCTTGATGGTGGGGACGCCGCAGCCGTGGGTCTTGACGAGCGCCTTGGCCGTACCCTCCATAACCGCGGGATCGGTGCCGTCGCCGGTGAAGGCGGCGATGCCGGCCTCGGCGCAGGCAGGCACCAGAATGTCGTTATACTCCAGGTCCGTGTACTTGTCGCCGTAGTGCTTGGTAACGGCGCCAACGGGGGCCGCGAACACGGGGATGTCCACTTTCTGGCCGAAGAGGGTGAAGGAGGTGTCCACCGGCTTATTTTCGCAGATGGTGTCCATGTTCACACACAGCTCCTGCCACTTCTGATAGTTGCGGATAAAGCCGGTGCCGATGCCCTTGGCACCGGGGCCGGGCACGGTATTCTTGCAGGCCAGGCCGTTGCAGACAGGGCAGGACTTGCAGTAGGGGCCCATGCAGGTGCGGGCCTGATCGAGTACTTCTTTGTATGTCATGACGATCTCCTCCAAATGATGTAGTTCCCCTCTGAGGTAATATTTGCGCTCCTATTGTACTGCCAACCGCGGAAAAAGGCAACCGCTTCCAAAAAAGTTTGTCTGCCCCGCCAACAGGCGGAACCATTTTCCACCTTTCCCGTCTCTACGGTTGAAAGGGTCTTTCCACACCATAAAAAGGAGGGTTCACCATGAAAAAGAAGGGTTTTGTCTGGGTGCTTATGCTGGTGCTGGCCACGGGCCTGCTATCCGGCTGCGGCAGCGAATCCGCCGCCTCCATGCCCCAGGAGACAGCCGCAGCAGAAGCACCAGCGGAAAGCTACAGCATGGACGCGTCGGCAGACTACGGTACCGGCAATGGCAGCATGATGCCCGCCGCAGAGGGCAGTGGAGAAGAGAGCAATGCAGTACAGGGCTCCAAGCGCATCTATACCGCCTCGCTGGAGCTGGAGACCACCGGCTTTGACGAGGCCGTCTCCTCCCTGACGGAGCTGGTGGACAGCTGCGGGGGATGGATATCGTCCTCGTCCGTCAGCAACCACTCCAGCTCCTACCGCTACGCGGATTTGACCGTGCGGGTACCGGTGGAGAAGTACCGTGATTTTCTCACCCAGGCGGGAGAGCTGTGCCACCTGCTCTACACCCAGGAGTACGTGGATGATGTGACCGAGTCCTACTACGACACCGCCGGACGCCTGGAGACCCAGCGCATCAAGCTGGAGCGGCTCCAGAGCCTGATGGCCCAGGCGGAGAACATGGCCGACATCATCACCATCGAGTCCGCCATTTCCGAGACAGAGCAGATGATCGACAGTCTCTCCGGCACGCTGCAGCACTATGACGCCCAGGTGGACTACGCCACGGTCACCATCTCCTTGCAGGAGGTGGGCAAGCTCTCCAACGTGGAAGAGCCCACCGCAACGCTTGGCGGACGGCTGGCCGCGGCCCTTGCTTCCGGTGGGCGGGGCTTCTTGCACTTTGCAGAGGACCTGCTGGTCATACTGGCCTACGGCTGGGTGTGGCTGGTGATCCTGGCCGTGGCGGCCATCGTAGTGGTGCGCCGCCTGAAAAAGAAGGGCGTCCAACTCCCCTTCCTGGAGCGAAAGAACCATACGTCCGGCCATGACGTGCCCAAGGATGGCACACTTTGATATGCGCAGAAACGCCCGGGCCTATGGGGCCCGGGCGTTTTTCTCAATTGGTCAGAATGGTGTAGCCTACCGGGTCATACTGCTCATCCAGCAGCAGCAGCACATAGGCATAGACAGTCTCGCCATCAGAGCGCCCCGACGGCATCAGCACATCCAGATCCTCCACCGGCTTGCAGAATCGCTCCTTTCCCACGGACTGTTCCCGGCTCCAAAGGCCGTATTGCTGCACCGCCCGGGAGAAATTTCCATCATCGCTCAGATAGAAGCCATCCACGCACCAGGCCGCGCCGCTGCGCTCCACCTGCTCCGGGGCAATGTACTCCGGCAGCGCCGCCTGGGAGAAGGCGTTTTTCTGCTGCTCATAAAGATTGGAGAAGTCGTAGTTGCAAAGGGTGATCTCCATGCGCCAGCTGTCCCCGCCCAGATGACGGGGCTGGCCGAAGGAATAGCCGCATAAGGTGGTCGCGTCACTGTACAAAAGCAGCACCCGGAATGGGGCCCGGCCGCCCTGAACGGAAAACCGGCCGGAGGTCTGATTCATGGACCGTTTCCCGTCAGAGGCCACCAGCCAGGCCATCTGGTCGCTGACTTTCAGATATTCCTCCACGCCGCCCAGGTCCGGCATGCCCCGAAACTCCATGAACCGGGCCTGGGGCACCATCTGCTGCACCTGCTCCAGCGTCACGGTGCAGTACTCCCCATCCGCCGTCAGGTCCAGCGACGCGCCGGTACGGACCCCGGAGGGAAAGGAAAACTCCATATTCTCTACCCGCTCCCCGTCTGTGACGGTCACATAGCCCATGTACTGCATGGCATCGTCCAGCAGCAAATACACCTGGGGCCGCTCCGCTGCGGCGTGCCGGGCGCTGTTGGGCAGGTCCGTGATGGGCGCGCAGAACCGGCTGATATAGGGCGAAGTAGCCCGGCTCCACAGGCTCTGGAGGCGCACCCGGTTGGTAAAATCGTCGCTGCCGGAGAGCTGGGAAACCGGCTCGATGTAAAAGGCCGCACCGCAGGAGGCAAGGTCGTACTGGGAGATCTCCGGCAGCTGGGGCGAGGCCGTATAGCCTGCGGACTGCTCTTGGTACAAAGCTGTAAAATCGTAGTCGCACAGAGTGATCTCCATACGCCATTTTCCGCCGCCCAAATTCTCCGGGGCGCCCACAAAGTAGCCGCACAGGGTGGTCAGGTCCCGGTAGAGCAGCAGCGTGAAGATATGGTCCTCCGAGAGATTCCAGGTGGCAGACAGGTGCCCTCCGTTTGCCGTGCCGCCGGAGGTCACCAGCCAGGCCATGTGAAGGCTGTCGGTCACATAGGCCTTCACATCGCCGCCCAGATCCGGCGCGTAGCCCTCAAAGTTGAAAAAGGACATCTCCGGCACCACTCGGTGCAGCAGCTCCTCGGTGATCTCGCAGTTCCCGTCGCTCTTTTCCTCAAGCACCAGCTCCACGGAGCCGGTGGGCGTAATATCGCTGTCCCCGCCGGCCTGTCCGCCGCTGCCGGTGGAGTCCATCATGGTATAGCCCAGCAGCTGATGGTCGCCGTCCAGCAGCAAAAAACAGCGCCACCGGTCATCCCGGGGGAGCCGGAAATGGAGCCGGTCCATTTCCCGGCTGTGCTTTTCTACATACGGAGAGGTGTACTCCGCCCACAGGTGATATGCCTGGGAATCGCCAGGCAGCAGCGTGGGGCCCCGGCTGGTATCGTAGCCGGTGAGGAAATACTTGGCGCCGGAGTTTTCAATGTCCTCCGGGGCAATATAGTTTGCAAAGGTCTCTTCCCGCTGGGCGTCGAACAGGGCCATCTGCTCTTCATAGAGCGCCGTGAAGTCGTAGTCGCAAAGCGTCACCTGTAACTGCCAGGTTCCGTTTCCCGCCTTTTCCGGCACGCCTACGGCGTGGCCCATCAGGTGGGTGTTGCTGTCAAAGAGCAGCAGACACAAAGGGCTGTCCGGGTCCGTATTGGCATTGAAGCTGCCCCATTCCCCTTCGGAGCCCCACTGGCCCCGGCTGGTGACCAGCATGGCCATCTGGAAGCTGTCGATGAGGTAGGTGTCGATGTCTCCGCCCATGTTGGGAACGCCCTCCAGGTTGATGTACTCCACCTCCGGGAACTGCTCACGCACCAGCTCCGGCGTAACGGTGCATACGCCCTCCGTGTCCTCCTCCACGGTAAAGGTCACGGTCTCTCCGTCACCGGGGGCGGTCACATGCAGCTCCTGCGCGCCAATGCCGTCACCGCCGCCCAGACGTGGCAGCAGCACCGCCCCAGCCACGGCCAGCAGGGCCACCGCAACGACCGCTGCAATCCTGCCGCGCTTTTTCCCCGCACCGGGCTTCTTTGTACGCCCGGCAGCACTGCCGGAGATGGCGGTTTTCCCGCAAGCAGAGGATTTCTCTTCCGGGAGGGAGGATTCCTCGGGGTATGGCGCGGGCTCCGCTCCGTTGGAAAGCAGGGGAGCGGATTCCGCCGGTGCCCCGGCGGAACGTGGAGCAGGAGGTGTTTTTGACGTTTCGTCAGGTGTCCCCGACACACCACCGGACGACTCCGGCGGGGTCTTTTTCAGATGGAGCCGGGATTTGAGGTCCTCCATCTGCTGTCGGGCCGCTTCGCGGCGTTCTTCCGCCTGCGCCCGGGCCTCCTCTTCCCGGCGCTCCTGTTCCCGGGCCTGGCGCGCTTGGTCTTCCGCCCGCTCCTGCCGCAGCGCTGCAAGACCTGCAGCAGTAGCCAGACGCTCGGCAGTATCCCTCTGACAGCCGCAGCGGTGACAGCGGGACTCCACCAACCGGTTCACGCCGCCGCAGGGGCAGTACCAGAGGCTCTTGTCGCTCCAATAGGCATACCGGCTGCTGGGAAGGCCCCGGCTCAGCGCCAGCAGCTCCGGCTCCTCCACCGCCTTATCCAGGGCGATAAAGGCCGGAAGGCTCTCCCAGCGGGCATCCTCCGCCGCCTTCCACACGCTCCCATCGACAAAGGTCGCTGACACCGCCCGAACGTCCATGCTCTGCTGGTCTCCCCAGGGCAGTACCACCGCCGTGTACCGGCCAAAAGCCTGCCCCCGGACAGCGCCCAATCCCGCATAGGTAAACATTGTCCCGGCGCCGTCTCCGGCCAGGCAGCGGACTGATATCGTCAGCGACGTGATGCGGAGGTCGTCAATGCTTTTCCACTTCAGCTGAGCCACCAGCCGGGGCAGCTTGGTGTCCTCCAGCAGTACACCGGCTGCCAGCACCACCGGCGCACCGGCGGTGTACAGCCGCTCCGGCAGCGCAAAGCGCCGGATATAGCGATCACTCATGGTGCCCCTCCCATCAAAGCTCCGGCAGCTCGTCGGGGTTATCACCGTCCGCAGACGCACCGGCTTGCAAAACAGCGGCCTCCCCGGCACCGGCATGGTCCACCCCACTCTTGCGTATGGCATGCACATTGGCGGCCATCTGCCCAAAGGCATACAGCGGCCAGGTGCCCACCGCCAGAATCAGAGCGCTCACCACCGTAATCAGTCCGCTCAGCAGCACAGATACCGGGCTGAAGTAGGGCGGGATCAGTCCAAAGAGCTGCAGCAACAGCAGTACGACACTCAATGCCATCACAAAAGCACCTACGACGCCCAGGATCAAATAGATCAAGCCGCAGATCTTGGCCAGCAGCTGTAATTTGCCTCCCACGTCGCTGTAAAACCCGTGGACAAAGCCGGACAGACCGTGGCGGTACTTTTCTCCGTCCATCTTCCGCTCTCTTGCCGCCAACTCCCGGACCTCCATTGAGAGGTTCAGCAGCACCAGCCCTATGTACAGCAGCAGAGCCAGCAGCAAATTCCGGATGTTTGCTCCATCCATATGCCCTGCGACGGCGGAGATCTGATAAAACGCCTCCCAGATTCCGCCAACGGCCGCCAGTGCCGCCGCGATCACATTGAGCACCGGAACCTGCCGCTTTCCCACCGGGGCATTCCATGTCACGCCCACCGCACTGATGAGCACCAGCAGCTCGCAGCCGAACAGCAGGGCCGCCCGCTGGGTCTGCTGAAGGACGGTGCTCATCTGATCCGAATACAGGACCATCTGCCGCAGGCTCAACAGTTCCCGCACCTGACAGACCGTCAGCACCGCCGCAGCAGGCAGAAGCCACCTCTCCCTCTGATCGCGCAGCAGCAGAAAAACGCCTGCCGCAGCGGTCAGTACAGGCCAAAGCAGGTTCAGCACCGGCACATCGAATGAGCTCATCAGCCCGATGAGATTGATGATCCGCCACACACCGCAGGCCAGGATCAGCACCGCCCCCAGCGCGCGCAGTGCGCCGGCTCCGGGGACAGACCGGTACCGGATTCTCTGACCGTTCTGCTGCTCCCGCTGCCGGGGCAGGAACGTCTCCGCCTCCACATTACCGCACAGAAGTACGGCGCCCGCCGCCGATATCACTGTGGGAAGCAGCCGAATGGGAAGAGAGTGAATCTCCTGCAGGCACAAAAGTCCGCTCACTGCCGCCAGTACTGCGGCAGCCAGGTTCAGTACCGGCATGCGGAGCCGGTCCGGAACAGCCCCCGGGATTTTGTTCCAGGATACTCCCCGGAAAGAGATCGCCCAGGCAGCCAGAGACACCAGTATTGCCAGCTGATTGGTCAATACGGCAGCACTCAGCAATGTCAGTACTCCACCGGCAGCAAGCGCTGCTTTCCGGTTCCGGGCCGTCAGCAGCAGGATACCTCCGGCCACAGCCAAAAGGCATAAAAAGAGCGACCCCCTGGCCCGATAGTCCTCGATCACTCCGGCCAGCAGTTGATCGATCACCGGCCCCGCCGCCAGCAAAGCTGCCGACACCGTCCGCAGTTCACCCGGCTGTGGAATCCCCCGGATTCGTTCTCTTCTTACGTTCTCTTCCATAGAAATCTCCTCTCTTTCCCCAGCACAGCATACTGGACAGCAAGATTTTCCATAAAATCACTATATCCCGTTCCCAGTCAAAAAGCAATCTGCCCGCTGCATCTCTCCCATCCGACACGCTTCTCTTCGATAAAAAGAAGAAAGACACGCTTTTCAGCGTGTCTTTCTTCTTGTCTTGTCAGCAAAGTATAGATGCCGGACACGACCGGGTCCCCGCACGGCGGGGCGGCGCGTTTGCGCCGTACAAGCGTTTTGGCCACAGGCCAAAACCTTGGCGCAGGGGCAATTCACTTGCCCCGAGCATTTGAAATATCCCAGGATTCCATAAAAATAACCACACCTAACGGTGTGGTTATTTTTATGGAGGTGACACCCGGATTTGAACCGGGGAATCAGGGTTTTGCAGACCCTTGCCTTACCACTTGGCTATGTCACCAGCTTTTCTATATTATATGCGAACTCTCCGGAAAAGTCCACACTTTTTTTAGATTTCGATGCCCACACTTTCGTGTGGGCATCGATCTGGAGCGGGCAACGAGGCTCGAACTCGCTACCTCCACCTTGGCAAGGTGGCGCT